>DASZKL010000162.1:0-4302 GCA_035947015.1 Rubrobacteraceae bacterium | reverse complement strand
GCCAACCTCGCCCGACTGGGGCTCACGGACGAGGAGATAAAGCGGATGGGCGAGCAGCTCGGCGCGATCCTGGAGAGCATAGAGAAGATCCAGGAGCTCGACCTCGAGGGCGTGCCGCCGACGGCGAACCCCCTGAACCTGACCAACGTCTTCAGGCCAGACGAATCGCGCGGGGAGCTGACGCGCGAGGAGGCACTCTCGACGGCCCCCGAGCCGGTGGACGACCTCTTCGCCGTCCCGAGGATCGACTGAGATGGGCGACTTGCTCGACCTCACCGCCCACGAGCTGGCGGAGCAGATAGCGGCGCGGGAGGTCTCTGCGCGTGAGGCAGCCGAGGTTGCCAACCAGCGCGTCGAGGGGGTCGAGGGGGAGATCAACGCCTTCATCACAACGACCCCCGAGCTGGCCATCGGGCGGGCCGAGAGCGTGGATGAGCGGCTGCAGAACGGGGGCGCAAGACTCTGGGAGAGCGTGCCGCTGGCGGTCAAGGACGTGCTCTCGACCCGTGGCGTGAGGACGACGTGCGGCTCCAAGATCCTCGAGACCTTCGAGCCTCTCTACGACGCATCGGCGCTCCTGAACTTCGGAGAGAGCTTGATAGTAGTCGGCAAGACCAACTGCGACGAGTTCGCGATGGGCTCCTCGACCGAGAACTCGGCCTACGGGCCCACCCGCAATCCCTGGGACCTGAACCGCGTACCGGGTGGCTCGTCGGGCGGTTCGGCAGCGGCGGTGGCGGCAGGCGAGGGTTGGTGGGCGCTCGGTACGGACACGGGGGGTTCCGTGCGTCAGCCGGCCGCCCTCTGCGGCATCGTGGGGCTCAAGCCCACCTACGGGCGGGTCTCGCGCTACGGCCTCATTGCGTTCGCCTCTTCCCTCGATGTGATCGGACCCATGACTCGCGACGTGCGCGACGCCGCGCTGCTCCTGCAGGCTATCTCCGGCCACGACCCCAACGACTCTACCAGCGCGAACGTCCAGGTCCCGGACTACCTGGCGGAGCTGGAAGGTGGCGTGCGGGGCCTGCGCATCGGGGTGGTGAAGGAGCTGACGGAGGGCGAGGGGATAGAGCCCGGCGTGCGCGAGGTCGTCGAGGGCGTCGCCGGCAAGCTCGGTGACGCCGGGGCCGAGGTGGAGGAGGTGAGCCTGCCGCATTCGGAATACGGCTTGCCGGCCTACTACATCATCGCCCCGGCGGAGGTGTCGTCGAACCTGGCCCGCTACGACGGGGTGCGCTACGGCTTGAGGGCCTCTGCCGACGGGGTGCACGAGATGTACCGGAGGACAAGGGAGGAGGGCTTCGGGAACGAGGCGAAGCGTAGGATCATGCTAGGCACCTACGCCCTCTCTTCCGGCTACTACGACGCCTACTACGCCCAGGCCCAGAAGGTGCGCACCAGGATCGTCGAGGACTTCAGGACCGCTTTCTCCCGCTGCGACGTCCTGCTCTCTCCGACCTCGCCTACGGTGGCGTTCGAGATCGGGGCCAGGGTTGGTGACCCGCTCGCGATGTACGCCAGCGACATCTGCGCCGTCCCGGTGAACCTCGCCGGCATCCCGGCCATAAGCGTCCCAGGCGGCCTCTCCGAGGGCCTCCCCGTCGGTGTCCAGCTCATGAGCGATCACTTCACCGAAGATCTGCTGCTGCGCGCCGCCCGAGCCGTCGAAGAGGTCGCAGACATCCGCTTCGAGCTGAAGCCCTAGCTTCTCTCAATTACGAGAAGTATTCGAGGCCCGTGGGCCACGCGCCGGCGTTCCCGCCAGCGGCGCCGAAGCGGGTGGCATGGCGGCCGTCTGTATTCGTTATGGCCTCCGGCGAGGGCGGGAAGCGCGGTGCTAGAATGACTCGTACAAGGCATCAGAGAGGCAAGGGGCTATCACTTGGAAGTGCAGGAGAAGAGAACCTACCAGGCGGTCATAGGGCTGGAGTTTCACGTCCACCTCGCGACCACCACCAAGATGTTCTGCGGTTGTCAGGTAACTTACGGAGAGCCGCCTAACACCCACACCTGCCCGGTCTGCCTCGGGCACCCTGGGGCGTTGCCTGTAATCAACGAGAGGGCCATAGAGCTCGGGGTGATGGCGGGGCTCGCGTTGAACTGTGAGATCGCCGAGAGGGCAATCTTCGCGCGCAAGAACTACTTCTACCCTGATCTACCCAAGGGGTATCAGATCTCCCAGTACGACGCCCCGATCTGCACCGGCGGCTACCTCGACGTGCCGACTCCCACCGAGGGCAAGATCAGGGTCGGCATTACGAGGTTGCACCTCGAGGAGGATGCGGCCAAGAACGTCCACGTCGGGGAGTCAGGCCGCATGCACGGCTCTGTAGGTTCGCTCATCGACTTCAACCGCGGTGGAACGCCGTTGATGGAGATCGTAACCGAGCCCGACATCCCCTCGCCCGAGGCGGCGCGCGCAACGGCGAACCAGCTCAAGAACATCCTCAGGGCCATAGGCGTCTCCGAGGCCGATATGGAGAAGGGCCAGCTCCGCGTTGATGCCAACGTCAGCATCCGCAACCCCGACGGCACTTTTGGCACCAAGACGGAGCTCAAGAACATGAACTCCTTCCGCTTCGTCGAGCGGGGTCTCACGCGAGAGTTGGAGCGGCAGCGCGGGATCCTTGAGAGCGGTGGCCGCGTGGAGCAGACTACGCTCCACTACGACCCGGACGACGACCAGGTGCACGAGCTCAGGAGCAAGGAGTACGCCCACGACTACCGCTACTTCCCCGAGCCAGACCTCTTGCCGCTGGAGATCACGCCGGCCTGGATCCGCGAGATAGAGAGCCGCCTGCCTGAGCTGCCGGATCAGATGCTCGTCCGCTTCATGGAGCAGTACGGCCTCTCCGAGTACGATGCAGGGGTGCTCGTCGCCGACCGCGACCTCGCTACCTACTACGAGAAGGTCGCCGCCGTCAGCGGTATGGACCCCAAGCAGGCGGCGAACTGGATCACGGTCGAGCTGCGAGGGCGCCTGAACGAGGCCGGAATCGAGATCTCCGAGTCGAAGGTGAGTCCGGAGCGGATGGCGGAGCTGATCGGGCTCGTGGGAGACGGCGCCATCTCCCGCTCCGCCGCCAAGGACGTGCTCGACCGCATCGTCGAGACCGGCGAATCCCCGTCCGCCGTCGTCGAGCGTGAGGGGCTCGGTTCCGTGGCCGGCGACGAGCTGGGTGGGATCGTCGACGAGGTGATCTCCGCCAACCCCGACGAGGCAGATCGGGTAAGAGGCGGCGACAAGAAGGTCATAGGGTTCCTCATCGGCCAGGTGATGAGGGCTACCCGCGGCAACGCAGACGGCGGCCGGGTGAGGGAGATCCTGCTCCAGAAGTTGGGTTCATAGGAACCCGTGCTCCGTGCAGCGCATCGGAGTCCTGAGCACCGAAGTCACGGACCTGCCGGATCGGGTGCGGGGATCAGGCGGGGAACCTTTGCCTCTGGCTCTCCCGAGGGCTCGCCCGAGAGGCGGCGTCGCCCTGGTGCGGGAGTGGGCCGCCGATCTGTCCCAGATCTCCTGCTCCAACGAGCGCCTCGACGCCCTGCTGATCGCCGCCGAGGAGCCCCAGGATATCGCCGGGCTCGTGCTTGTCTCGCTGCGGCTGAATGTGCCTGCGGTCTTCGCTCCACCTCGTGACGCGCGACTCTTCGCCACTCTCGCAGCGCTCGGCCTCTCGCCTCTCGCAGCGCATCCCGCTGAGGTAGTCGTAGAGGTCGCCAGGGCCGACGGGCCGCGACCCTGCGACCTGATCGAGGACTTCTCTCTTGCCAACGCGCTGCGGGCGGCCTGCTCTTTGGGCGAGGGGCCGGAGACGATCGTCCACCTCTCGGCCATCGCCCGGGAGGCTGGAGTCCTGGGTTTCTCCCAGATGTTCAGGGTTCTCGTCCCCGAGACGCCGCTTCTTGTCGAGCCTGGCTCCGAGTGGTTCGAGGTACACGGTATGGCCGGCCTGTTTGCGCACCTCGGCGAAACCCTCAATGACACACCTACCGTCGAGGGGAAGTTGCGAGAGATCCTGCCCGCAGCGCCCCCGGCGCCCTCTCCGCCGGCCTATTCCCGTCTGGTCTTCGTAGAGGGAAGGGCGAGCGGGACGGAGGCCCTCTGCCGCGCCACGGAGTCACAGAAAGAGATCGCCGGAGCATGCCGGGTTCTCAACACCGAGGAGTTCGCCGTCCGGGTAGCGGAAGAAGGATCATTCGAACCTGACACTTTGCTCGTCGTCGTCGGCTGCGGGCCGCGTGGAGGACCGGGGCTCCTGCGCCTGGATCTCCTCGCGCAGGCCCTCCGCGAGAGCGGGC
>DASZKL010000161.1:0-1528 GCA_035947015.1 Rubrobacteraceae bacterium | reverse complement strand
GAGGAGGTCGTCCCGGTGAGCCTCATGAAGCTCACCCTCTCGGCCGACCACAGGATCTCCAACGGCGCCGAAGGCGGCCAGTACCTCGCCGAGGTCAAGCGCCTCCTCGAGCACCCGATGACGCTCGTGGTGTAGAGCGGGAAACCGACGCCCCCGGCTGAAACCGGGGGCGCCAGTTTCGCTCTTACTGTTCGGGGAAGGTCACGTCGTTGACGGTGATGTTGACCTCGGTGACCCGGAGGCCAGTCAGGTCCTCGACCCGGTTTATCACGTTCTGGCGCAGGGCCTCGGTCACCTGGTGAATCGGTCTACCGTAGAGTACGTTCACCGTCAGGTCCAGCGCCGCCTGCGCTTCGCCGACCTGCACGGAGATGCCGCGGGTGCGGCCGGCCCCGCCGGAGATCCTGCCCACGAACTCCCCGACCGTGGGGGACGTGTCGCCCGGCAGCCGGGTGCCCCCGTGGGACGGGTCGATCCCGTCTGTCTCCTCGAGCGCCGTCGCCGCGATGCTGGATACCACGCCATCCTGTATCGTCGTGGTCCCCCGATCGCTCTGAAGGGGGCTCTGGGCGCTTCTCGCCTTTCCCACCGTCTCTCCTCCTCTCTGCTAACCACCGGTAGGATAACCGACCGGGCGCTCTCTCGACAGGGGCTGCGCGGAGGGCGACCTTGCGTTAAGCTGAACGCCCCGCCCGAGGCGGGTTACGAAGGTCAAGCCAGGAAAGGAGGAACCACTAGTGGCTGTGGAGCCGGCGGTGATCCGGAACGTATGCTTGATCGGCCACCGGGGGAGCGGTAAGACCTCCATCGCGGAGGCGATGCTGGGGCTGGCATCGGGGAGGAGCGGCCCGGCCGCTCACCACGCCCTCGACTACACCGACGAGGAGAGCGAGCGCGGCATGACGCTCGGGATGAGCGTCGCGACCCTCGAGTGGAAGGGGCGCCAGGTCAATGTGCTCGACACCCCGGGGGACGGGGGGTTCATCGCGGACGCGTTCGTGGCCCAGAGGGTGGCGGACTGCGCGATCCTGGTGGTCCACGCGCAGGACCCCATCCAGGTCGTCACCGAGCGTGTTTGGCGTCGGGGAGAGAGAGAAGGCATCCCGCACGTCATCGTCGTGAACCACCTCGACCGGGAGCGCACGAGCTTCGGGGCGGTCGTGGAGCAACTGCGGGGGCGCTTCGGGCAGGCGGTCGTGCCCCTGAACCTGCCGATAGGGGGCGAGGGCGACCTCAGGGGCGTCTACGGGCTCCTGACCGGCACGGCCTTCGTGGATGGCGAGCAGAGAGAAGAAGTCCCCGAAGGCATGGAGGACGAGGTAGACGGGGCCAAGATACAGCTCTTGGAGGCCATCGCCGAGAGCGACGACACGCTCCTGGAGAAGTACCTCGAGGGCGAGGAGCTCTCGACCGAGGAGATGTTCGAGGGGATAAGAAAAGGCGTCGCCGACGGGGTCATCATCCCGGTTCTGGCGGCGAGCGCGGAGCGCATGGTCGGCATCGACAGGATCCTGGACGTAATAGCGGG
>DASZKL010000160.1:0-4555 GCA_035947015.1 Rubrobacteraceae bacterium | reverse complement strand
GTTCTGCGGGGGAGGAAAAGCCTATATCTAAAGGCTATTCTCGAATATCTTGTAAAATAGGGACATGGCGGATCACTCCCTCCATGGTCCGTTAAGTATGACCTTGCACCTCAAGTTTATAGGGCAGACTGGGTAGAAACTGGCATTAGATGTCGGCGTTTGCGGGCCTCCCGGCCCTGGAGGAGGGTCTTCCTTGTCCGCTTGCGCCCCGTGGAGGCGGCGGGCCTGGTGCGGGCAGGTATACTTGGTCGCCGTGCGGCCGATCCGGAAGATGGTAAAACCTCCGTTGGCTCTGCCTATGATCCACTCTTCCACGACAACTTTGACGGGCTCGCGAAATGGATCGGAGCTACTGTGACCGGCGACGCGCCTTCTTCCTGGTCAGCTGCGCGTCCGTACGCGATGCTCTCGCTCACGGCGGCGGTGGTGACCATCGGCCTCAAGCTGGGAGCCTACCTCTTGACGGGGTCTGTCGGCCTGTTCTCCGACGCGGCCGAGTCCGTGGTCAACCTCGTCGCGGCGGTAGCGGCGCTCTGGGCTCTGATCTACGCGGCCCGTCCGCCGGACGAGGAGCACTCCTTCGGGCACAACAAGGCCGAGTACTTCTCGAGTGGTTTGGAGAGCTCCCTCATACTCATCGCGGCGGTCGGTATCGGGGTGACGGCGTGGGGGCGTCTGATGGATCCCCAACCCCTGGAGAACGTGGGGCTCGGGCTCTCCGTGACGCTGGTCGCGGCTGCGCTCAACGGTGGAGTAGCGCTAGCGATCCTGCGCGCGGGGCGAAGGTTGCGATCCATCACGCTCAGGGCCGACGCGCACCACCTGCTCACTGACGTATGGACTTCTTTGGGCGTGGTTCTTGGCGTGGCCCTCGTGCAGCTCACCGGATGGCTGGTACTTGACCCCCTGATCGCGCTCGCCGTCGCGGCGAACATCGTGTGGACCGGCGTTCGGCTGCTGCGCGACACCGCGCAAGGGCTGCTCGACAGGGCTCTGCCAGCTGAAGATCAGGAAGCCATCTTCAAGGTCCTCTCGCGTTACGAGAAGAGGGGTATCCGGTTCCACGCCCTGCGCACTCGGGCATCCGGGCAGCGTCGCTTCATCTCGATGCACGTACTCGTGCCGGGCCGATGGACGGTGCAAGAGGGGCATGACCTCTCGGAGAAGATAGAGAAGGACCTCTCCGAATCGTTGCCGCAGAGCACGCTCTTTATCCACATAGAGCCCTTTGAGGACCCGGCATCGTTCGCGGATCAGAGCCTGGACCGCGGGCCCGCCGAAGGGCGCGAATAGAGAAAGCAAAGGGGCGGGCCGCAAGGCCCGCCCCGGTCCGGCTTCAGGCCGCCTGGACTAGCTACACTTCGAGTACCCGCAGGAGTGGCAGACTACGCAGCCTTCCTGCCTCGTCAGGCCGCTGCCGCAGTCAGGGCAGGCCCCGATGATGGGCAGCTCGCGGGTCTCTATCTCGGTCTCGTCCACGAGGTAGTGCTCGGACATCGCCTTGGCCACGCCGTCCGGGACGGAGAGGACGGCGTTGGGGCCGACCCCGGCGGGGTGCCCGTCCTGGATGCCGCGGAGCTGGTGGACCACCTCGGCGGGAGAGGCGCCGTGGGTCATGGCGAGCGAGATCATGCGCCCGAGGGCGTCCGAGAACGCCGCCGCCGTCCCTCCCGGCTTGCCGAGAATGACGAAGCACTCGCGTGGGCCGAACTCGTCGTCGTTCATCGTCACGTAGAGCGGACCGTGGCCGGTCTGTATCTTCTTCGTCACCCCTGAGAGGGTGCGCGGCCGACCGTTGCGGGCCTCGGCGAGCGAGGAGAACTGCTGCCCCTCCGCCGGCGGACTCACCGGCGGGGCCGTCGGGGCTTCTGGCGAGGCCGGCGTCATTGTCGGCTTCTCACCGGGCTGCTTCTCCGTCCTGCCCGTGGACAGAACCTGCGCATCCCGGCTGCCGTCGCGGTAGACCGCTATCCCCTTGCAGTCGAGCGAGTAGGCAAACCGGTAGGCATCCTCGACGTCCTTTGGGGTCGCCTCGGAGGGCAGGTTGATGGTCTTGGAGATGCCCATCGAGGTGTACTTCTGGAAAGCCGCCTGCATCCGCACGTGCCACTCGGGGGTGATGTCGTGCGACGTCACCCACACTTTACGCACGTCCTCCGGTATCTCGAGGATGCCGCGTACGCTGCCCTCTCTCGCGACCTTCTTCATCAGCTCCTCGGAGTAGAAGCCGCGTTCTCTGGCCAGCTTGACGAACTCGGGGTTGACGTCGGGCAGCTCCATGTCCGCCTGCCGGCGCATGAACGCAACCGCGAACAAAGGCTCTATACCGCCAGAACAGCCGGCGATTATCGAGATGGTGCCAGTCGGCGCTATAGTCGTCACGGTAGCGTTGCGCACCCTGTCTCCGCGGGCCTCGTGGCGCGAACCCTCGTAGTGGGGCATGACCCCACGCTCCTCGGCCAGAGCGCGGCTCGCCTCCCAGGCCTCGTCGTCTATGAACTTCATAACCTTCTCGGCAGCAGCCAAGCCCTCCTCGGAGTCGTAGGTGATGCCGAGCTTGATCAGGAGGTCGGCGAAGCCCATGACGCCAAGGCCTATCCGCCTGTTCCCCCGGCTCATCTCGTCTATCTCGGGCAGCGGATAGTTGTTCATCTCGATGACGTTGTCCAGGAAACGGATCGTCGTGTGCACCGTCTCGCGCAGATCGTCCCAGTCTACGTCGCCCGTATCCTCCCGGTAGAAGCGCTCCAGGTTGATGCTTCCGAGGTTGCACGAGTCATAAGGCGGCAGATGCGCCTCAGAGCACGGGTTCGTGGACTCTATGGGATATTGCGGGGTGGGGTTGTCCGCGTTGATCTTGTCTATAAAGACCACGCCAGGCTCGCCGTTGAGCCACGCCCCCTCGACGATCTTGGAGAACAGCTCGCGCGCCCGAACCGTCCTGGCTACCTCGCCATCCCTGGGGTTCACCAGGTCGAAGTCCCCATCCTTCTCGACGGCCTCCATGAAGGCGTCGGTGACGGCGACCGAGATGTTGAAGTTGTTGATCTGGTCGTTGTCCCGCTTGCAGGTTATGAACTCCTCGATGTCAGGATGGTCTACCCGCAATATCCCCATGTTAGCCCCGCGACGGGTACCGCCCTGCTTGATCTTGTCCGTCGAGGCGTCATATATGGCCATGAACGAGACAGGACCGGAGGAGACTCCCATCGTGCTCTTCACCAGATCGTTCTTGGGACGCAGCCTGCTGAATCCGAAACCCGTCCCACCACCGCTCTTGTGGATGACGGCCTGGTGCTTCAGGGTATCGTAGATGCCGTCAATGGAGTCCTCGACCGGGAGCACGAAGCAGGCACTGAGCTGCTGCAGCTCCCTGCCCGCGTTCATCAGGGTCGGCGAGTTGGGCATGAACTTGCGGCTAAGCATGATCCCGAGGAACTTCTCATCGGATTCCTCGTAGAGCGCCCTCGCCTCCTCGCCTTCCTTGAAACGAAACTCACCCTCGGCGATGTTGCTCGCCACCCGCCGGAACATGTCTATGGGCTCCTCGACGGGTTCGCCCTTCTCATTCTTCTTGAGGTAGCGCTTCTTGAGAACGGCGACCGCGTTCTCCGTGAGATCTATATGGGCGAGTCTGTCTCGGTCTACCTCCATGCTCATCCTCCCTGATTCTACCGCTAGGGGATACTTATCCCACTACCTTTTCTAACTTGTAACGCTCTATCCCCTACCTGCCGTTGCCTATCCCCGACCCGGCGAGCCGCACCAGCTCGGAGCGGAACTGGTCCACGTCCGTGTACTGCCTGTACACAGAGGCGAACCGCAGGTAGGCGACCATGTCAAGCCTCCGCAACCGCATCAAGATCATGTCCCCGAGCCGCCTCGAGGTCACCTCGTGCCGCCGCCGCTCCCTGAGCTCGGCCTCGATCTCGTCAACGATGAGCTCTATGTCCTCGTCAGTGATCCGCTGCTTGGCACACGCCTTCGCCAGACCCGCCTGCAGCTTCTCGCGCTCGAAGGGCTCACGCCCACCATCGCGTTTGATCACCATCAACCTCAATGGCTCACGACGCTCGTACGTGGTAAACCTCTTCGCGCACGATAGACACTCCCGCCGCCGCCGAACAGCATCCTTGTTCTCAGAGAGCCGTGAATCTATGACCTTGGTATCCTCGAAATCACAGTACGGACACTGCACCTCTCAACCCCCATGGTCTTAACACCACATCTGGTATGGCGGAAACCTAGCACACCATATTTTCGGAAAGCAATACTAGCTAAATAACTCTTAACTTCAGGTTAACTTATAGCTAAAGCCCCGAATTGCCCTTTTATAGCGGGATACAGCCTATGGGAGAGGTACGGAAATTTTTTTCAGAATTTTTTCAGAGCCTACGTAAATTCGGGAATATCCCGCAAATCACGCACCTTTACGTTTAGGTGCACGCGAGCGTCTGCATCACGGCTCAAATCTAAGACTACTATGCCAAAAAGTGTATACCTGAGGTCGAGGTAGACCATACACCGCAACGTCAGCCTCACTAGGACCACCTTG
>DASZKL010000159.1:0-10625 GCA_035947015.1 Rubrobacteraceae bacterium | reverse complement strand
TCGGAGGCTTCTCCACCTTCTCCACGACCCTCACCCGCCTGCGAGCGGTCCTACCCTCGACCCTGAAGTCTTTGAGCGCTTCGGAGAGGGCGTAGATATGTGCCGGGGTGGAGCCGCAGCAGCCACCGATGAGGCGCGCCCCCACCTCGGCGAGCTTGATGCCGTACTCGGCGAAGTGGCTCACATCCCGGTTGTAGCGGATGGAGCCGCCCACGAGCTGGGGCAGACCCGGGTTGGGGAAGGCGGCCACTGGCCCGGCCCCGGCCGACATCTGCTCTGCGATGCCGACCATCCGCTGCGGACCTACGGTGCAGTTCGCCCCCGTGAGGTCTGCTCCCCAGGAGGAGATCTCGCGTGCCGCCCGCTCGGGCAACCCCTCCGCGAGCGTCTCGCCGTCCTCGACGAAGGTCTTGTACGCGAGCACCGGCGCCCCCAGCGGGCGCACAGCATCGTAGGCGAGCCGCAGCTCGCCTAGGTCGATAAAGGTTTCGAGCAGGAGGGCGTCAGCTCCGCCCTCTAGCAGAGCCTCGGCCTGCTCGAGGAAGACCTCTCGCGCTTCGTCGGGGCTCACGCGACCTATCGGGGTGAGAGGGCGTCCCAGAGGACCGATCGCACCGAGCACCAGAGCCCTCTCATCGCCCCCCTCGGAGTCTGCGGCTCTGCGCGCGATACGGGCACCCTCGACGTTTACCTGCCGCACGCAATCTTCGAGGTCGTGGATCTCGAGCTTGTAGCGGTTGGCCGAGAAGGTGTTGGTCTCGATTACGTTCGCACCGGCGCGCAGGTACTCCCCGTGTATGCCGGCGACCATGTCGGAGTGGGAGAGGTTCGCCCGAGCGTAGGGGTGCCCGAAGCCGACGCCGCGCTCGCCCAGGAGCGTGCCCATGGCACCGTCCCCGAGGAGGATCCGCTCCTCAAGTAGTTCTCTGAAATCTAGCTTCTCGTATTGAATACGATTGCCTCCTTCAGAGGCTCATGTAACGTATTGGCGGCATCTTAGAAATCTTCCCCAGTCCTCTGAAAGGAAGTTAGGAGCGAGGGTTGCCCGTGGGCGGCTTCGGGTTGGAGGGCGTGGATATCGGGGAGGTTGCGGTAGGCTCCGGCTAAGTCGATACCGTACCCTACGACGAACACGTCGGGCACCTCGAAGCCGACGTACCTGACGTCCAGGTCTATCTCTCTACGCGAGGGCTTACTTAGGAGCGCGCAGATCTCCAGGGAGGCGGGCTTGCGCGCCAGCAGCGAGCGCCTCAGGTAGGAGAGGGTGAGCCCCGTATCTATGATGTCCTCCACTATCAGGACGTGGCGGCCCGTTATACCCTCTTCGAGGTCCTTGAGGATGCGCACCACCCCGCTCGATGAGGTATCCGAGCCGTAGGAGCTGACCTCCATGAAGTCGATCTCGCACGGCAACTGCAAGTGTCGCATGAGATCGCTCAAGAAGACTACGGCCCCGCGCAGGATGCCGACCAGGAGCACCTTTTCACCCCTGTAGTCATTTGTGATGCGCTCCCCTATCTCGCGCACCTTCTCCTGTATATCTTCCGAAGAGACTAGCACCCGTCCTGCTTCGGACATCATCGTGACGACCACCTCGTGTATTCAGGTTCCACGATTTACGCGTTCGTACGTCGGTCTGCCGCAAACCGCTTATCTCACCTCAGCTCCCCCGGTAGGTGCTG
Source organism: Rubrobacteraceae bacterium (assembly GCA_035947015.1). Lineage (GTDB taxonomy): Bacteria > Actinomycetota > Rubrobacteria > Rubrobacterales > Rubrobacteraceae > JALYGY01. The sequence continues at coordinate 8,943 of DASZKL010000159.1, read as the reverse complement.
TAGGACCAGGGGGATACCAGCAACGGCACGTGGTAGTGGGCCGCTGGGTCGGCGATGCCGAAACGGATCGGTACGAAGTCGAGGAATGACGGGCGGGCCGAACCGGCCTCCGGGTGTCCGGCGAAGTATGCGCCGACCTCGAAGACGAGCTCGTAGGTGCCAGGGCTCAACTCGTCTTCGGCAAGCAACGGCGCATCGGTACGCCCGTCTGCATTCGTGTGAGTCTCCTTCAGGAGGCTGCGCTCGTAGGCTGCGGGGTGATCGAGGCGAAAGAGCTCGAGCCGCATGCCGGCGGCGGGGCGGCCGCGCGCGGTGTCGAGGACGTGGGTAGTAAGGAGGCCCGGCATCATCCCGCCCTCTCTACGGTGCCCTCGATCACGCCGTACGGCTCGCTCGTGGCGTGGAAGATCTCACCCTCGTTCTCCATCCCGAAACGCTGCAGGTCGAAGAGCAGGTGGTGTTTGTTCGGGAGCGAGATGTGGATCTTCACTATCTCGGGGAAGGCTTCGAGCACCGACTCGCCCATGCGGTAGAGGGTGTACTGTACCGAAGGGCTGTAGTGATCGGTGAAGGTCTCGAGGATTTGCTCGCGCACCCCCTTCCACAGCCGGTCGAAGTCCACGTTCGCGTCGCCGTAGAGCCAGCTGGCGGTTATCTTGGTCGCCAGGATCCTGTCGTTCGTCTCGGGGAGGGTAGTGTAGCGCTCCCTGAGAAAGCCCTCCCAGCCCGAGTTGGTGGTCTTGAGCACAAGGAGGTCGTCGATCCCGGCCTCAACCCGCCTCTCGCCGCCCCTGTCGCCCCGCATCGTCGCGATCCGCTCGCCCGAGCCCCGCACGAAGGAGTGCTCGTGGCCCCGGCCTTTGACCTCGATCCGCTCCCACGGATGCTCGGCGATGCGTACCAGGGCGCGCTCCACGGTCGGGCCGGCCTCGAGGAAGTGATCCACCAGCCTCAGCCCGAACGCCTCGATACTCTCCGTGAGGTGAACCTTCGCCAGCGCGTAGACGGTGTTGCGCATGGTGTCCGTCGCCAGAAGGCCGGTGTTGACGCCCCCAACGTGCGCCCTCTCGAAATCGCCTTCCAGGGCGACATCCACGGTCAGGTCCCACAGCTCGTGACGAGCCACATCGCGCCTGACTTTGACGAGCCGGATCTCCGACTTCCCGTAGTTGTTCTGGCCGAGGCAGATCTCTCTGCTCACCCTGCTAGTCGTCTCGGTCACTGTCGATCTCCTTCTTGTTCGACGAGGTCCTGGAGGCGCAGGCGTGCGATCTTCGCTATCTCGCCGAGCGCTGTCTCTACTTCTTCCTCCCGGGAGTTCTGCAGGCGGCTCCTGGCATTCTGCAATATGGACTCCTTCGTGTGTTCCTTGACGCAGACGATCATAGGGAATCCGAACCTCTCCCGGTAGGCGTCGTTCATCTCGGTAAAGGCCTCGTACTCCTCCGGCGTGAGGCGGTCGAGGCCAGCAGAGGCCTGCTCGCGCGTGGACTCCGGGGTGAGCTCCCCCGCGACCGCCGCCTTGCCAGCAAGGTCGGGGTGGGCATCGATGAGTCCGAGCTGGAGCTCGCGCGGGGCCTTGTGCATGGCCCTCACGAACGCCTCGTGCAGCTCTGATCGGCTGCCGAAAGGACGCTCGTGCCCTGCCGCTTCGGCGACCCAGGGCGAGCTTTCGTAGAGAGCGCCGAACCGCGCCACGAACTCCTCCTTGGGGAGGTTGTTCACCTCGTCGATGGTAGCCTTCTCCGGCAACTATCGCCTCCTCTACGCAAGGTGTTCGGCTTCGCGTTCTAGACCGGTCCCCTCGTATCTCCCCTCGTCCTTGCGGTCGCGACGCCGGTCGGGTCCGTTCCTCCGTTCTCTCCGCCAAGGATGTTGAAAACGATGTTCAGGGCGATCGCGGCGATGCTGCCGGCGGTGATGCCGCTGTTGAGCACGATCTGCACCCCTGGCGGGAAACCGGCGTAGAAATCCTGCGCGGCCACTGGGATGAGCCCGAGGGCGAGGCTGATGGCCACGATTATGACGTTCGCGTTCCTCTCGAAGTCCACCCTCGCGAGGGTCCGGATCCCGGTGGCCGCGACGGTTCCGAACAACGCAAATCCCGCACCGCCGAGCACGGGGAGCGGGATCGCGGCCACAACGGCCGCCAGCTTGGGGAAGAGTCCGAGCAGGATCAGAAACACCCCAGCCGCCGCGACGACCCAGCGGCTCCTGACGCCGGTGAGACGCACGAGCCCGACGTTCTGGGCGTACGCCGTGTAGGGGAAGGCGTTCAGAACCCCGCCGAGCGCGGTCGAGAGCCCATCCGCGCGCAGCCCCGCGCTCAGGGTGTCTTCGCGGATCGGCCTGTCCACGATCTCGCCCACCGCGACGGCGTTACCCGTGGTCTCCACCATGGTCACCAACATGACGAGGATCATGGACAGGATGGCAGCGAGCTGAAAGGTCGGCAACCCGAAGAAAAATGGCGTGGTGATGCCGAAGGCCGCAGCTTCGCCGACCCCCCCGAAGTCTGTCACGCCGAAGATCGTGGCGATGATGGTGCCGATGATCAGGCCAAGTAGCACCGCGATCCTGCCGATAAAGCCGCCGAAGGTGCGGTAGATGATGAGGATTATGATCAGTACCGCGAAGGCGAGGGCTATGTTGGGGGGCCTGCCGAAGTCTTCAGCGCTCGGATCGCCGCCGCCCGCCCAGGTGACTGCCACAGGCAGGAGAGAGACGCCAATTATGGTGATGATGGACCCTGTCACGACGGGTGGGAAGAAGCGCAGCAGGCGAGAGAAGTACGGGCTGAGCAGGAAGGTGATGATCCCTGCGACGATCACCGACCCGTAGATGGCGGTGAGCCCCGCGGCCTGTCCTATCAGGATCATCGGGGTGACCGCGGCGAAGGTCACCCCCTGGATGATCGGGAGCCGGAAACCCACCTTCCAGAGACCCACTGTCTGTATCAAGGTCGCGACCCCGCAGGTGAAGAGGTCGGCATTGATGAGGTAGACGAGTTGCTCCTCGGAGAGCCCGATGGCGTTCGCCAGGATGAGCGGGACCGCTACCGCCCCGGCGTACATGGCCAGCACGTGCTGGAACCCGAAAACTGCGAGCCTGCCCGTCGGCAGAACCTCGTCTACCGGATGGACGGGGCGCGGCGTTTCGTTTGCCGCTCGTGCCAACTTTCATCCTCCCCCTCGGGCGTTGAGTGCCGGGTCGGCTCGCACGGGTCTAGCCTCTCTCGTCGAACCTCTCGGCATCCCCTTCGGCCTCCACCCTCACCTGCACGGCGTGTGCGCCGGCGTCGAGGGAGGCCTCGACGACCTTGAGCACGGCCTCGAGAACCTCAGAGCGCCCTCCGGCGAGCACCGTGGTCTCCGGTCCGGCTTCGTGGGCCAGCCCCGAGTCGCTCGCCGCCCGCTTCGCCGCCTCGATCTGGGACTGCGGGGACTCTTCGGACCCCCGAGACGGGACGACCGTAAGTTCGGCGCTGAGCTCGGCTCGCTTGTATCCGGGCATCTAGGTCTCGCTCCTTTCGTCGAGGCGGCCGATGCCGGAGTATCCCCCGCTGCCCGGTTGCGGCGGACGGTCTGGGGGTTTCGTGGCGAGGCCAACGATCTGCTCCGGCTTTACGGGAACGCGGGCGAGTTCCTGGCCCGTGGCATCGCGCAGGGCGGAGACGATGGCCGGGGTCGAGGCGATCGTCGGCGGTTCGCCTACGCCCTTGAGACCGTACGGCGAGTCGGGGTCGGCCAGCTCCAGTATCTCGGCCCTGACGGGGGGCATGTCGAGGATGGTTGGGATCAGGTAGTCCGTAAAGGAGGCGTTCTGGATCTTGCCCTCGCTTACCTGTATCTCCTCGAGCAAGGCGAGCCCCAGGCCCTGAGCGATACCGCCCTCGATCTGCCCCTCCAGGCCCTGGGGGTTCATGACCTTTCCAACGTCCTGCGCCGTCGCGACCTCCACAACCCGCACGAGCCCGAGCTCGGTGTCTACCTCTACTACCGCTCGATGCGCGGCGAAGGCGAACTGAACGTGCGCGTTCCCCTGGCCGTTCTCGTCGAAGGGGAAGGTCTCCTTGTGGTGGAACTCGAAGTTCTCCTCGAGCTCCTCGTCGCCGATCAGCTCTGCGAGCGGGACGAGCATCCCGCGGCTCTCGGAGAAGACCATCCCGTCGTCGAGCAAGAGGTCGTCGAGATCCTCCCCGAACTCCTGGCGCACCCTCTCGAGGACGCGCTCGCGGAGGGCCTCGCAGGCGCCCTTCACCGCGCCGCCGGTCATGTACGTCTGGCGCGAGGCCGAGGAGGAGCCCGAGGACCCCACGGTGGTGTCTGCCGGGAGTATGGAGACGCGTTCGACGCCCAGCTCGGTGCGCGCAACCTGCTCCTGGATCGTGACGAGACCCTGCCCTACTTCCGCCGCGGCGGTGTGGACCTGGACGAGCGGCTCGCCGCCCTCCATCGAGAGGATCACGCGCGCCGTCGAGTAGTCGTCGAAGCCCTCCGAGTAGCAGACGTTCTTGAAGCCTACGGCGTATCCAACCCCGCGATTCACCCCTTCGCCGTGCGTCACGTTGGAGACGCCGCCGGGCAACTCGCGCAGGTCTCGCCCCATCACCTCCTTCTCCTCGGGCATGGGCATGGCCGCAACGCGCCTCAGGAGCTCGGCCACGGGGGCGGGCTCGGGCATCTCCTGCCCGAACGGCAACCTATCTCCGGGTTTGATCGCGTTCTTGATCCTGAGCTCAACCGGGTCCATCTCCAGGGCCTCGGCGAGCTTGTCCATCTGCGCCTCGTAGGCGAAGCAGGCCTGGACCGCCCCGAAACCGCGCATGGCGCCGCATGGCGGGTTGTTGGTGTAGACCATGTAGGTGTCTATGAGCGCGTTGGGTACGTCGTAGGGGCCGCAGGAGAAGCTCGCCGCGTTGGAGCAGACGGCAAGCGAGCTGGAGGCGTAGGCGCCGCCGTCGAGCACGATTCGCGCCTTGACGTAGACGAGGTCCCCGTCCTTCGTGGCGCCGTGCTCGTAGCGTAAACGGGCGGGATGGCGGTGTACGTGTCCGAAGAACGACTCCTCGCGGTTGTACATAATCTTTACCGGCCGTCCGGTGTTGAGGGCGAGGAGGCAGGCGTGGATCTGCATGGACAGATCCTCCCTTCCCCCGAAGGCCCCCCCAACCCCAGAGAGGGTGAGCCTGACGCTCTCGGGGGGGAGGTCGAGGCTCTCGGCCAGCTGGTCCCTGTCGATGTGTAGCCACTGCGTGGCGATGTAGAGGTCCACGCCGCCCTCGCCGTCGGGCACGGCCAGGCCTGACTCAGGGCCGAGGAAGGCCTGGTCCTGCATCCCGACCTCGTACTCTCCCTCGACGACCACGTCGGCCTCTGCGGCAGCGTTCGCTACGTCGCCGTGGACTGTGTGGATGTGGCGGAGGAGGTTGCCCGAGAGGTGGAGTCTCGGCGCCTCTTCGGACATCGCCTCCTCGGCGTCGGTGAGGGGTTCGAACACCTCGTACTCCACGGCTATCTTCTCTAGCGCTCGCCTGGCGGTCTCGGGATGGTCTGCGGCGACGATCGCGACGGGCTCGCCCTGGTAGCGAACGTGCTCCCAGGCGAGCACGGGCTGGTCGGGGATCTCCATCCCACAGACCTTGCGCCCCGGAACGTCCCCGTGGGTGAGAACGGCGCGGACCCCTGACATCGCCTCGACCTCCGAGGTGTCTATGGACCAGATCCGGGCGCGCGGATGGGGGCTCCTCAGGGTGGCTCCCCACAACATGCCATCCACCCACAGATCCGAGGAGTACTCGAACTCCCCCTTGACCTTCGGAACGCCGTCGGAGCGGGTGGTATGCTCTCCTACCCTCCCCGGGGTCGAGACCGGGGTTCGAGGACGCTCGCGGGTCGGGGTCGTCTGCGCACGCGTCATAATGTAACCTCCTCAGCGTTCATGCAGAGCTCAGCCTGTTCGCCGCGAGGTGCACCGCGTCCAGGATCTTCTCGTACCCGGTACAGCGACAGAGGTTGCCAGCCAGCGCCTCCCTTATCTCCCTGTCGGTTGGATTCGGGTTGCGCCCGAGCAGGTCGTGGGTGGCGACGATGAGACCTGGGGTACAGAACCCGCACTGCACCCCTCCGGTCTCGACAAAGGCCTCCTGCACCGGGTGCAACCTTTCGCCTTCGGCTATCCCCTCGACCGTGATGATCTCGCGGCCTTCGGCCTGGCCTGCGAGCACAAGGCAAGCGCAGACGAGAACGCCGTCGAGGTAGATGGAGCAGGATCCGCACTCCCCCTGCTCGCAGGCGTTCTTCGAGCCGGGGAACCCGAGCCGCTCCCGCAGCACGTAAAGGAGGCTCTCGCCCTCCCAGACGCCATCAGCCTCCCTCATCTCGCCGTTGACCGAGAGCCTGAGCCGCATTATTCGCCTCCCCTGTACTCGTCCCAGGCCCACTTGAGCGTGCGGCGTGCCAGCACGCCCACCGCGTGAGCCCTGTAATCTGCGGTGCCACGCACGTCGCTTATCGGGCTGGCCGCCATCGCCACCAGCTCGCCGAAGCGCACCAGCGTCCTCTCGTCGATCTCGGCCCGCGACTCCCACTCGAGAGCGCCCTCGATGAACTCCTCGGCCTCACTCGCCCGAACGGGCGTAGGCGCCGCCGAGCCGAGGCAGGTCCCTACCTCTCTCCTCTCCGGGTGGAGGGCCAGGCCGAAGGCGCAAACGGCTATCACCATCGCGTTGCGCGGGCCGATCTTGGCGAACTGCTGCGGCCCTTCGGCCTCCGGGATGTGAAAGGCGGCTATGAGTTCGTCGGGTTCCATGGTGTTTCTCTTGGGACCGGTGATGAAATCGGTTACGGGGACGCGGCGGGTCCCTCCGGTTGAGGCGAGCTCCACCTCGGCGTCCGAGGCGTAGAGCGGGGGGAGCGCGTCGCCCGCCGGAGAGGCGGTGCCGAGGTTGCCCCCGACCGTGCCCCGGTTGCGGATCTGGGGCGAGCCCACCGTCCGCGAGGCCATCGCCAGCCCCGGCAGCCTGCCCCCCAGCTCGGCGATTATCCTCGTGTAGGTGACCCCGGCTCCCACGCGCAGGCGCCCGTCCTCCTCCCCCCACTCCTGTATCTCAGAGAGCCGCGTGAGATCCAACACCGCCTCGGGCCTCTCCCTGTCGAAGTTCAGGTCAACCATGACGTCGGTCCCGCCGAAGATCGGCACGGCATCGGGGTGCGCAGCTTTTATCTCCAGCGCCTCCGTCCAGCCGTCGGGCTGAAAGAACTCCATTCCCACACCTCCTAACCCTGCTCGATCAGATCGGCGAAACCGAAGCCTCCCTCTCCCACCTCTACGAGCCCTTTGTCCGAGATGTGTAGCTCGGGCAGGACCACGAGGGCGAGAAACGAGAGCGTCATGAAGGCGTGGTCGAGGCTGCAGCCGGCCTTCCTGAGCGCCTCGCCGATGGCCTCGGACTTGCTTGCCACCTCCTCGTAGGGTTCAGGGGACATGAGCCCGGCCACGGGCAGGGGCAGCAGGGTCGTCTCGCTCCCGGTGGCGACGGCGACGCCACCCTGCGCCTCCACCACGGCCTGCGCTGCCCTGACCATCAGATCCTCGGAGTTGCCAACGACTATCAGGTTGTGGCTGTCGTGGGCTACGGTGGTTGCCAGAGCGGCGCTCTCTTTGAAGTCAAGGCCGCTCACAAGGCCAACTCTGTGCTCTCCCGTCTTGCCGTGACGTTCTATCACGCAGACTTTGGAGACATCTCTCTCCGGGTCCAACCGGAGGAGCTCGCCCTCGACGGGGAGCTCGACCCACTCCTCCTTGGTCTCGATCTTGTTTTCCACGACCCTGATGGCTCGGGCCCTTACCTTCCCTTCATCGGAGGGCGCCCTGATGTCGAAAGTCTCCTCGGAGATTGGACCGTCAACCTTCACGGTGTTGAGGGCGTCGCGAGGATACTCGAAGCCGGGCAGCTCGGCTACCATTCGCCCCTCTTCGGCAACGACCTCGCCCGCCGCGATGGTGAGCGAGACGTCTACGTCGGCCAGGTTGCCATCGAGGAGGATGATGTCGGCGCAGCGGCCCGGGGTGACGCTGCCGACGTCGCGCCAGACCCCGAACCTCTCGGCGGCGTTGAGGGTTGCCATCTGGAAGGCGGTTATGGGGTGGACGCCCTGCTCTATGGCGTGACGCACCACAAAGTTCACGTGCCCCTCCTCCACCATGGACTCGGGGCTACGGTCGTCCGTGACGAGCAGGATGTGCCGCGGATCGAGGCCCAGCTCTGTGTGGGCTTTTATGGTCTCCGGTACATCGTTCCAGGCAGAGCCGCGCCGGAGCTTGGCGTACATACCCTGGCGCAGGCGCCAGACGGTATCTTCGGTGCTCACCCCCTCGTGGCAACCCGTTATGCCGCTGGCGGCGTAGGCCGAGAGGCGCCAGTCGTCGGGCGGCCAGGCGAAGTGCCCATCTGCTATCTTGCCAGCGCGCAGAGCCGCGTCGATCTCGCCGTGCATCTTCTCGTCCCCGAAGACCACGCCGGGGAAGTTCATCACCTCGCCCAGGCCGATCACGTCCTCCCCCCAGCCGAGCGCCTCGGCGACCTCGTCAGGCCCGATCACAGCCCCCGGCGTCTCCAGCTCAGTCGAGGCGGAGGGCACGCAGGATGCCACCTGCAGGTAGGCGGCCAGAGGGGTCGTGCGCGCCTCATCGACCATGAGCCTCAGGCCCCTCAGGCCGAGCACGTTGGTGATCTCGTGAGCGTCGAAGAAGCCACCGGTGGTGCCCAGTGGCAGGACCGCCCTCGCGAACTGGGTGACAGTGAGCTGGGTGCTCTCTATGTGGCAGTGGCCGTCGAGAAAACCCGGCGCCACGTAACGGCCCTCGGCCTCGACGATCCGGGTCTCGTCCCCGATAGTATGGCTCGCATCGAACCCGACATACGCGATGCGAGAGCCCTGC
>DASZKL010000158.1:0-3689 GCA_035947015.1 Rubrobacteraceae bacterium | reverse complement strand
GGTACTTCACCACTACCGAGCCTCGCCGCGCCGAGCTGGAGGTCGCGGTCGAATCCCTGAAGAGCCTCCTCCAGGCAGAGGAGAAGAGGCAGCAGGCTACGGGTTTCAGGCCTCAGCTAGAACCTGAAGCCTGAAATCAATTTAAGCCGGTTGCTGGGTGGGGCGGATGAGGATCTCGTTCACGCTCACCCGCTCGGGCTGGGTGACCGTGTAGGCGATGGCGCGGTCGCGATGTCCTCCGCCTGCAAGGTGTCGAGCGACAGGAGGCCGCTCAAGCCCTCCTTCGCCTCCTCGTCGGTTATGTGATCCGTAAGCTCGGTCTCGACCGCTCCCGGCTCGATTATCGTCACCCTGATGTTGTCCTCCAGGAGCTCCATGCGCAGGCCCTCGGGGATGGCGCCCACGGCGTGCTTGGTCCCGGCGTAGACCCCGCTCGTATCTCGGGTCACCTTCCGACCGGCGAGGGAGGACACGTTGACGATGTGTCCGCTTCGTTGCCGCTTCATCACCTCTATGGCAGCGTCGGTGGTGTACAAGAGCCCGAGCACGTTCACCTCGAACATCTGGCGCCACTGGTCCGAGAGGCCCTTCCCGACCTTGGAGAGCAGCATAACGCCGGCATTGTTGATGAGGATATCCACCCGCCCGAACTCCTCCTCCGTGCGCCGGATCAAGGCGTGCGCCTGGCCTTCGTCGGTGACGTCGCAGGAGAAAGGGAGCGTCCGTCCCCCTTTGCCCTCTATCCTCCCTACCAGGTCTGCCAGCCTCTCCTCCCTCCTGGCCGAGACGACGACCGCAGCCCCCTGCGCCGCCAGCGCCTCTGCCGTCGCCTCGCCGATGCCGCTTGAGGCGCCTGTGATGACCGCTACTTTGCCGTCAAGCTTGGCCATGCGAATGCCCCTTTCTCTTCTCCTTTGCCTATGCCGCCCTGACCTGCTGTTCCGGTTCCGAACCTCTGGGATACCCCGTGAGACGTAGGTAGGCAAGGGTCCAGTAGGCCTGATGGAAGACGCCAACGGCGCTCGTGAGCACGATAAAGGGTATGCTGAGGATCAGCCCGAACCCGACGGCCACGGCGGTTGAGGCGGCGTCCTGCCCTGAAGAAGATAGGAGGGTGACCGGGACGGAGAGCACGAGCCCGGCTATGGCCACGAAGGCGAACATCACGCCCCCTACCGCGAGCGCGATGCCGATCTGGACCAGCAACAGGAGGAGGCTCCTGCCGAGATTGCGTCGAAAGAGGCGGTAGCCGCTCCCTATCGAGGCGAAGACGCCTTCACCCGCCACCACCAGCGCCCTCAGCGCGAACTGCCCGACGATGGTCAGGACCACGGAGATCACCAAGAGCAGCGGGAGGAGCAGTATCGCCGCGAACGCGACGACCAGGACCCTTACCGCGATCGCGTCCGTCGCGGCGAAGGTGCCCACGGCCAGGAGCGCGCCGAGCAGGAAGATCACCAGCATGAGTCCCAGCCAGATCAGGGAGACGATCGTGACCTGCCCCACCACGCGCCAGAAGTTGGCAATTCCCGCACGCCAGGCAGATCCGAAGCGACGACCCTCGCCCCGGTCTATCGCGGCGACGCTCTCGGCGAGTGCGCCCCGGGAGATGGCGTAGAGCGCAAGCCAGGTCGTGATCACCGAGAGCACGAATACAGCGACGAGAACCACGAACAGTACGAGGTTCTCCTGTATCCACCGGCCGAGGCTATAGAGCCAGGGCGGAACTCCGCCAGAAGTCGCGTCCTCCCCGGAGATGCCGAAGTTCGTGGGGGAGACGAGAGAGCCCGCTGCGCCGCTCAGGAAGAAGCCGAAGAACCACATGAAGCGGTGGCGCCAGGCGATCGAGAAGGCATCCTTTATGATGTCGCCGTAACTCACCCAGGCTGTACCCTTCCGGCCGCCAGCCGCAGATACGAGAGCGTCCAGTAGGAGTGATTGAAGGTGCCGAGGATGGCCACGGCCACGATCAAGAGCGGCAGCAGAATCAGGCCAGCCACCACGCCCGCCACGATTGCCGCCGTGGTGTACTCGGCGACGGCCAGGAATATCGTCGGCAAGAAGAGCACGAGCCCGACGATGATCAGCGCGATGATGAGCGCGATCCCGGCGCCGAGCATGATGCCTAGCTGGATCAGCCACACCAGAAGACTCCTACCTATGTTGCGCCGGAAGAGACGGTACCCGGTTCCCACGGAACCCAGGACGCTCACCCCCTGCACAACCAGCTCCCGCCTCGCGAACTGCCTGACTATGGCCAGCGGGATGAAGATAACGATCAGGAGGGCTATCGCGACCGGCACGGCCATGGCGACGGCCAGTACCTTAAAGGCGGTAGAGTCGGTAAGGAAGGCCCCCCCGACGAGGAGCGCGATCGGTATGCCGCCGGCGAGGAGAAGCGCGATCACGATCCCCACGAACAACAACACCTGCCCCAGCACGCGCCAGAAGTAGCGGGTCCCGGCCCTCCAGGTGGACGAGAATCGGCGAGGCTCACCGCGCTCAATGGCCGCCACGCTCTCGGTGAGTCCCCCCTGCGAGACGACGTAGAACACGAAGAAGACGAGAAAGATCAGGAGCACCACCAAGATCACGGCGATGATGAGCAGGACGTTATCGAATACTCCCTGCTGGGCTGCGAGCGGAGCGATGGAGGCAATCTCGGCGGAACTCTGTTCGTCGAAGTCCCCGCCTCCGCCACCTCCGCCGCCTCCCGAGCCAAGATCAACGAAGAAGCCGAAGAACCAGAGGTATCGGTTGTGCCAGGTGATCCGGATAGCGTCCTTGATGAGGTCTCCATAGTTCATGGCATCAGCACCCAGGAATCTTTCATCTTTCCTCCGCTTGAGATGTTGACGATGTGCTTGCCGGGTGCGGCGACCCGGCTCAGAGAGCCAGGGATGGTCTCGACGACGTCAGGGTCGTGAGGGTCGGGGGCGAGGACGAGCATCCGGTAGTCGGCGTAGGAGTCGCGCAGCAGGAAGTCGTCTTCGGTGGTCTCGCAGAGGACGTGGGTGGAGAAATCTATCACCTTCTGGGCTATGTACTCGACCGGGTTCTTCTCAACCACCTTGCGGAACCTCTCGACGGACTCCTCCGACTCCTCCGGTCCGATCATGACCTCCTTCCCGCCGTAGCCGCCTCGGCTCTTTACGACGAGCTCCCCGAAGTGGCTCATGACGTATTCGCGATCCTCCTCGATCGCTAGCGACCAGGTGTGCGCGTTCTCTATGAGCGACTCGTCTCCTAGGTAGGTCCTGATCATCTCCGGGATGAACGGGTAGACTCCCTTGTCGTCTATGATCTCGGAGTTCGGGGCGAAGAGGACGTGCACCTTCCCTTCGACGTGAGACTCGAGAAGCCCCGGCACCTCGGCGTAGAGCGTCTCCTCGTCCACCCGCTCGTAGATCACGTCTATACGATGTCCGGTCGGCTCGTGCACCAGATAGCCCTCATCGTCGAAACCGAGATCCTTCGTCTCCGCCAGGATCGCATCCATCTCCTTGGCGTAGATGTGGTGGTCGAGGTAGAACTGGTCGTCTGGGCCGCTGGTGACGACGGCTAGCGTCGCGTCGGGATCTCTTGCAGCGCGCAGGGCGTCGCCGAGTCGTGCGAGCCAGCCGTCAAGTGAGTAGACCGGCAGCTCCTCGTAAGACTCCGGAAAGAATATCTCTCTGCTCATCATGCGG
>DASZKL010000157.1:0-15791 GCA_035947015.1 Rubrobacteraceae bacterium | reverse complement strand
CTCGCCGAGCTCTAGTTCCGAGAGGACCTCTTTGTAGAACTCCGGGGAGGGGACGACGGTCACGGATCTGAAGTTCTTCGCGGCGGCCCTGAGCATGGCGGGGCCGCCGATGTCTATCTGCTCTATGGCATCCTTCTCGGGTGCTCCACCGGCCACGGTCTCCTCGAAGGGGTAGAGGTTTATACAGACGAGGTCTATAGGGCCTATTCCGTGCTCGACGAGCTCGGTAACATGGTCTGGGTCCTCGAGGTTCGCCAGGATGCCGCCGTGGATCTTCGGGTGGAGCGTCTTCACCCTGCCGCCCAGGATCTCCGGCTCCCCCGTCACCTCCGAGACGGGTACGACCGGGATGCGATTCTCTTCGAGCGTCTTCGCGGTCCCGCCGGTCGAGATGATCTCGAACCCCATCCTGTGCAGCCTGCGCGCGAACGCAGCGACCCCTCGCTTGTTCGAGACGGAGATCAGAGCCCTGCGCTTCACGTCCTCGCCCAGAAGTAGTCCGCGACCGCTCCAACGAGCAGCCTGTGCTCCACAGGGTGCAGCCGCGCGAGCAGGGTCTCCTCCGTATCTTGCGGCAGGATGGGTACGCTCTCCTGTGCGACGATGGGCCCGGCATCGACCTCCTCGACCATGAAATGAACCGTAACGCCAGTCTCCTCCACCCCCGCTTCCAGAGCCCTTTGCACGGCACGCAATCCGCGGAACTGCGGCAGGAGAGACGGGTGAACGTTCAGGATGGCTGGGAGCTGCTCCAGAAAGACGGGAGAGAGCACGCGCATGTACCCCGCCCCTACGACCAGCCCTACGTCGTGGGCGGCGACCCTCTCCGCCAGCTCCCTGTCGTAGTCCTCGCGGCTAAGGAACCCAGCCGGGTCAACGTGCTCGACAGGCACCCCGACCCGCCGCGCCCGCTCGAAGGCGAACGCCCCCTTCCTGTCACCCGCGACGACCACCAGCTCCTCGGGGTAGGCGTCAAGGAGCGCCTGCAGGTTCGTCCCCGAGCCCGAGGCGAGCACCGCGAAGCGGGAACCCTCGGGCAACTGTTTCCTAGACAAACTCGACGGCTCCGTCTTCGACGACGTCCCCGATGCGCCAGGATTCGCATCCCGCCTCGTGGAGCACCTCTAGCGCCCGGTCCGCCTCACCCTCAGGCACAACCGCGCAGAAACCTATCCCGAGGTTGAAGACCCGGCGCATCTCGTGCTCTGGGACGTTGCCCAAGGAGCGGATCAGGGCGAACACCGGCGGTTCCTCCCACGAAGATGCGTAGAGCCTCACCCCGAGCCCGCCCAGAGAGCGCGGCAGGTTTCCGGGGATCCCGCCGCCGGTGATGTGCGCCATGGCGCGCACCTCGACGGCCTTTTTTAGGGCCTGGATCTCGCGCACGTAGGACCGGTGCGGCTCGAGGTAGATCTCGCCGACGGGCCGGTCGAAGCCCTCGGGCACCTCCGAGTAGGAGAGGCCTGTATCTTCCACCACCTTGCGCGCGAGGGTGTAGCCGTTGGTGTGCAGGCCACTGGAGGCGAGGCCAAGTATCGCGTCACCTATCCTCACTTGCTCGCCGGTTACCACCTCGCCCCTCTCGGACACCCCCACACACGCGCCGATCACGTCGAGGTCACCCTCCGCGTAGAGACCAGGCATCTCGGCCGTCTCTCCCCCGATGAGTGCGATCCCTAGCTCCCGACACGCCCGGGCCGCTCCACGCACTACCTCCGCGACGGTATCGGGGTCGAGCCTGCCGCTCGCTACGTAGTCGAGGAAGAGCAAAGGATGTGCCCCGGTGGCGAGCACGTCGTTGGCGCAGTGGTTCACGATGTCCGCGCCCAGTGAGGCGTACCGCCCCAGCTCCCTTGCGACGAGCACCTTGGTCCCGACGCCGTCTATGGTCGAGGCCAGGACCGGCTCCTCGTAGCCGCCGAGGTCGTAGAGGCCTGCGAACCCTCCCGTGCCACCGAGAACGTGCGGGCCGTGGGTGGCTTCGACTGCCGAGCGCATGGCGTCAACCGCCTTCTCGCCGCGTTCGATCGAGACGCCGGCGGCCTCGTAGGAGCCTCCGCTCATCCGCTCCGGGCACCGGCGTAGTGGGTGCGGTTCTCCAGGGCGAACTTCTCGGCGGTACCTGGGATCGGGTAGTCGCCGTCGAAGCACGCGCGGCAGAGGCGGTCCTTGGGCCGCCCCGTGGCGGTGATCATCGCCTCGTTGGATAGGTAGGCCAGCGTGGTGGCGCCGATGTGCTCCCGGATCTCCTCGACCGAGAAGTTCGCGCCGACGAGCTGCCTCCTGGTGTCCATGTCTATGCCGTAATAGCAGGGGCCCGTGATCGGCGGCGAGGAGACCCGGAAGTGAACCTCTGCGGCGCCGGCCTCGAAGAGGAGCCTAACCAGTTTGCGGCTCGTGTTGCCGCGGACGATGGAGTCGTCTATGACGACCACGCGCTTGCCTTTTATCACGGACGGGAGCGGGTTGAGCTTGAGCCTCAAGCCGAGCTGGCGCATCCCATCCGTCGGCTGGATAAAGGTCCGGCCCACGTAACGGTTCTTTATGAGCCCCTCGGCGTAGGGTATGCCGCTGCCCTTCGAGTACCCGACCGCGGCCGAGATCCCGGAGTCAGGGACCGGTATCACGACGTCGGCCTCGGCCGGCGCCTCCTCGGCGAGCAGCTCCCCCATCCTCTGGCGCGCGCCCGCGACCTCCCGACCGTCGAAGCGGGAGTCGGGGCGGGCGAAGTACACGTACTCAAAGACGCAGAGTGCGTGACTCGTACTCTCGCCCATGTAGCTGTGCAGGCCGCGATCGTCTACAACCACGACCTCGCCGGGTGCGACCTCCCGCAGAAAACGGGCGCCGATGATGTCGAGGCCGCAGGTCTCGCTGGAGACGGCGTAGCCACCCTCGACCTCGCCGATGCACAGCGGTCTGAAGCCGTGCGGGTCACGAAAGGCGACGAGTTTGTCGCGGAAGATCATGGCCACCGAGTAAGCCCCCTCGAAGCGCCGCATGGCGGCCCGAACCGCCTCGCCAACAGACCGACCCTTCTCGAGCTCCCCCACCGCGGCGGCGGCGATAAAGGTCGTGTCCGAGGTGGAGTTGAACTCGAACCCCTCCTCGGTGAGTTCCTCCCTGAGCCGCGTGACGTTCACGAGGTTGCCGTTGTGGGCTACGGCGACGTTCAACTCGCCGCGCCCATGGAACTCGGGCTGGGCGTTCTCCCAGGAGGCCGAGCCCGTCGTCGAGTAGCGGACGTGGCCCAAAGAGATGTGCCCGGCCTCCAGAGCGGCCAGCCTCGCCTCATCGAAGACCTGCGAGACGAGCCCCATGTCGCGCACCGCAGTCGTCCGCTCGCCGTCGGAGACGGCTATCCCCGCGGACTCCTGGCCCCGGTGCTGGAGGGCGTAGAGCCCGAAGTACGTCCTCTGGGCCAGCTCCCCCGCCAGCTCGCGGGAGTACAGGCCGAAGACGCCGCACGCCTCTTTGGGCTTCCCGTTGTCATTGAGACTCTCGCTCAAGAAATGTGCCCTCCCAACATCAGATCCTGTCCAGCTCCGCGACCGTCCGCTCGTCGCGGACGTTGCCAGTGTTTAGCGTGGAGGCGGGCTCGAACAAGAGCACGTGCGCCTCCTCTTCGGCGACGGGCCTGTGCTCGACGCCCCGCGGGACGACTATGAACTCACCCTCCTCGATCCACACATCCATATCCCTGAACTCCATCCGGAACCGCCCCTTCACGACGAGAAAGAGCTCGTCCTCCTCGTCGTGGTGGTGCCAGACGAACTCCCCGAGGAACTTGACCAGCTTGACGTACTGCCCGTTCAGCTCGCCCGCGATCTTCGGCTTCCAGCGCTCGTCGAAGGCTGCGAACTTCCGCTCCACGTTCACCTTCTCGACGCTCATCGCGCCCTCGCACATCCGCTCGGGGTATTATGGGAATAGATCTCGGTCATGTGCCTCCTTGAGGTCTTCTAGCTTCACGTCTATGAGGTCACCTATCCTGAACCGGTCCCTGCCGATCGTGCCGATCTCGTCATAACCCGGCACCTCTGTCAGCGCGTCCTGTAACTCGTCCCACCTCTCCCACGGCACGGCGACGATAATATTGCCGGCTCCCTCGCCGAAAAAGGCAACATCGGCCCGTCCCCTGCCCGGACCGGCGATCATGCGCTCCAGCATGACTTCGTCGTACTCGAAGCCCAGCCCGCCAGCGAGCGCCATCTCCGCCAGGGCCACGAGTTCGCCTCCGCCAGAGACATCGTGTGCCGTGTCCACGAGTCCGGATTCGATCATGTTCCGCACCAGATCTGCCGTCTTTTTCTCGGCGGTGAGGTCCGGCTCCGGCGGCTTTCCGGCGACACGACCGTGAATTATCTCGACGTACTCGGAGCCGTCTAGCGACGTCTCAGGGCTGCTCCCGATCACGACCACCATATCACCCTCTCGCTTGAACGCGGGGGTGGCGTGGCGGCTGACGTCTCTCATGACGCCAAGCATGCCATCGACGGGCGTAGGGTAGACGCTGCCTGCCTTGGTCTCGTTGTAGAGGCTCACGTTGCCGCTCACGACGGGGGTGCCGAGGGCTTCGCAAGCCTCGGCCATGCCCTCGATGCAGGCGGCGAGCTGGTAGTAGGAGTCGGGTTTCTCGGGGCTACCGAAGTTCAGGCAATCGGTGACGGCGGCGGGCTCGGCGCCAACGCAAGAGAGGTTGCGGTACGCCTCGGCGACCGTGGCCGCGCCGCCCCCCTTCGGGTCGAGGTAGCAGTGGCGGCCTCGCCCGTCCGTGGTGAGGGCGAAGCCTAGAGGAGTGCCCTTGATGCGCATCACCGCCGCGTCGGCGCCGGGGAGGATGACGGTGTCGGTGCCGACCTGGTGGTCGTACTGCTCGAAGATCGAACGCCGCGAGCAGAGGTTCGGGTGCGCGAGCATCCGAAGGAGGGTGTCGTTGTAATTCTCCGGCTGCGGAAGGCTGTCTAGTTCTAAACCGTGCACCTCGTCCAGGTACGGCGGATGCGCTACGTCGCGCTCGTATACCGGGGCGTCGGCGAGGTACTCGGCGGGGACGGAGCCTACTACCTCGCCTTCGTGGATTACGCGCAGCTCTCCGTGGTCGGCGACGCGCCCTATCGCGGCCCCAACGAGCCCGTAGCGCTCGGCGGTCTCGAGAACGCTATCTACCTTCTCGGGCTCGACGATGGCGAGCATGCGTTCCTGGGACTCGGAGATTACGACCTCGTAAGGCTCCATCCCGCTCTCCCGCAAGGGGACCCTTTCGGTATCTACCTCGATACCGACCCCTCCCTTCGCCGCCATCTCGGCGGCCGAGGAGGTTATCCCGGCCGCCCCGAGGTCCTGCAGTGAGACGAGGAGGTCTCTCTCCAGGAGCTTCAGACAACACTCGACGAGCATCTTCTCGCAGAAAGGGTCCCCGACCTGGACGTTCGAGCGCTTCGCCTCGGACTCCTCGCTAAGCTCGTCGGAGGCGAAGGTCGCGCCGTGGATGCCGTCGCGCCCGGTCTTTGAGCCGAGGAGGACTACGAGGTTCCCCTCCCCCGTCGCCCGCGAGAGGACGAGGTCCTCGGTCCGGATCAGGCCGACGCACATCGCGTTGACCAGTGGGTTGCCGGTGTAAGCCTGGGCGAACTCGACCTCCCCGCCGACCGTCGGTACCCCGACGGCGTTGCCGTAGCCCCCGATCCCGCGCACGACCTCTCTGAAGAGGTAGCGATTGCGCTCCTCCTCGAGCGGACCGAACCGCAATGAGTCGAGGAGCGCCACGGGACGGGCACCCATCGCGAGGATGTCCCGGATGATGCCGCCGACGCCGGTGGCCGCCCCCTCGTATGGCTCGACAGCCGAGGGGTGGTTGTGGCTCTCCACCTTGAAGGCCAAAGCCCATCCCTCCCCGACCTCGACTACGCCCGCGTTCTCGCCAGGGCCTTGCAAGACCCGCGCCCCGCTGTTCGGGAGGCGCTTGAGGAGCGGCCGCGAGTTCTTGTAGCCGCAGTGCTCGCTCCACATCACCGAGAAGAGCGAGAGTTCCAGGTAGTTCGGCGCCCTTCCCAGAAGCTCGAGGATGCGGTCGTACTCGAAATCGGAGAGCCCAAGCGAGCTGTACGTCTCCTTGATGTTCAAACCCTCGCCCCCGCGAAGACCGAGCGCAGGATCCGCAGTCCTTCGTCAGAACCGAGAGCACCGTCGGAGACGCGTTCGGGGTGGGGCATGATGCCGACGACGTTCCTCTCTTCGTTGCAGATCCCGGCGATGTCGTTCGCCGAGCCGTTGGGGTTCTCCAGGTAGCGCAGCACCACCCTCTCTTCGGCCTCGAGCTCCTCGATCGTCGTGGGGTCGGCGAAGTAATTGCCCTCGTTGTGCGCTACCGGGAGGGTGAGCACCTCGCCCGGCTCGCAAGCAGAGGTCCAGGGCGTCTGCGTCGTCTCGACCCGCACGCGGACCCGCAGGCACACGAAGCGCATGTGGGAGTTGCGAAGCAACGCGCCGGGCAGAAGATGCGCCTCGGTGAGGACCTGGAAGCCGTTGCAGACGCCAAGGATGGGCCCGCCGGAGCGGGCGAAGTCTTCGAGCGGGGCCATCACCCTGGCGAAGCGGGCGATCGCGCCCGGCCTGAGGTAGTCGCCGTAGGAGAAGCCGCCGGGTACGATCACGGCGTCGACACCTTTGAGGTCCGCGTCGGCGTGCCAGAGCTCGACCGGCGCGGCGCCCATCCGCTCGACGGCGTAGAGGGCGTCCCTGTCGCAGTTGGATCCGGGGAAGATCGTGACCCCGATTCTCACGTCGCTTCGCTCCCGGCAGTAGGGAGGTAGGGAGTAGGGAGTCGAGAAAAACACGATTCCCTACTCCTCACTCCCGATACCCGATCCCTCACCCGACCACCTCCCATTCGTACTCCTCGATCGTGGGATTCGCGAGTAGGCGCCGGCACATGGCGTCTACCTCGTCCGCGGTTTCGAGCTCCATCTCTATGAGCCTACCTACGTGGACGCTCTTCACACCCTCAAAACCTAGAGCAGGAAGTGCGCTCCTGACGGCCTCGCCCTGGGGATCGAGTATCCCTGCCTTAGGGCGGACGAGGACGCGCACCTTCAATCTACCGCGCCCCTCTCCGTGATCTCCTTGACCCTGCGCAGCATCTCGGCGTAAGCCTCCTCGACGCCCCCCATGTCGCGCCGGAAGCGGTCCTTGTCCAGCCTCTCGCCCGTCTCTTTGTCCCAGAAGCGGCAGGTGTCGGGGCTGATCTCATCCGCCAGCATTAGCCTCCCCGCGGCGTCGCGGCCAACCTCAATCTTGAAGTCCACGAGCGTGACCCCGCGCTCGTCGAAGAAGGGCGTGAGGATCTCGTTGACCCTGAGGCCCAGCTCCTCGCAGAACTCCAGATCCTCGTCCGAGACGCCTAGCTCCCTGAAGTGGTACCAGTTGAGCATAGGGTCTCCCAGGTCGTCGTCCTTGTAGCACAGCTCGACTATGGGAGCCTTTAGCTTTCTTCCTTCCTCGTAGCCTAGCCGCTTTGCGAGAGATCCGGCGGCGACGTTGCGCACGATCACCTCGACAGGGAGCATCTCCAGCTTCGTGGTCTTTATCGCCGCCTCGTCGACCTGCTCGATGAAGTGGGTAGGGACGCCATGGGTCTCGAGGTAGGCGAAGATTGCCGCGCTCATGGTCGCGTTGGTGCGGCCTTTGTCCTTCCACGAGCCGCGCTTCTGGGCGTTGAACGCCGTGGCGTCGTCCTTGTAGCGGTGGATGAGGACATCCTCCTCGTCCGTCGAGAATACCCTCTTCGCCTTGCCCTCGTACACAAGTTCCTCAGTCAACTTCCAACCTCCCTCTCAGTTGCTCCACCCGCCCGAAGACAGTTCCCAGGTTCCGCAGCGCGTACGAAGGGTCGAAGAGGTCCCCGAGGTCCGTTCCGAGCCGCTGGCGCACCTCTTCTCTCTCTTCGAGTAACTCCCGAAAGCCCCCTTCTCCCTCCCACGCCTGCATCGCAGCTCCCTGGACAGTAGCGTAGGCTTCGTCGCGGCTCATCCCGCT
This sequence comes from Rubrobacteraceae bacterium, assembly GCA_035947015.1. Classification (GTDB taxonomy): domain Bacteria; phylum Actinomycetota; class Rubrobacteria; order Rubrobacterales; family Rubrobacteraceae; genus JALYGY01. The sequence continues at coordinate 7,754 of DASZKL010000157.1, read as the reverse complement.
CTCGACGAGGGCGAGGAGGACGCGCCCGGAGTAGACGATCCCGCCGCCCAGGTCGAGGTTCTCGCGCATCCGGATCTTGTCTACCTCTAAACCGCGCAGGATGCGCTGCGTTGTGCGCAGCATGTAGTAGGCGACGATCGTGGCGTCGGGGAGGACGACCCGCTCGGCGGAGGAGTGGGAGATATCCCTCTCCTGCCAGAGCGCGTTGTTCTCGAAGCCCACGCTCGCGTAGCCGCGCAGGAGGCGGGCCATGCCGCAGAGGCGCTCGGAGAGGATCGGATTCCGCTTGTGAGGCATCGCCGAGGAGCCCTTCTGGCCGCGGCCGAACGGTTCGGCGAGTTCCCGCACCTCCGTGCGCTGGGCACCCCGGATCTCCAGCGCTATCTTCTCCAGCGTCGAGCCGAGGATGGCTAGTGCGGCGAGGACCTCGGCTTGCCTATCGCGCTGCACGATCTGGGTCGAAGCGGGGGCCGGCTTCAGGTCAAGCTCTTCGCAAGCCATGGCCTCGACCTTTGGATCCACGTTCGCGTAGGTTCCGACGGCGCCGGAGATCTTGCCTACCGCCGCTACCTCCTTGGCGTGCGCCAGCCGGTCCAGGTTCCGCTCCATCTCGAAGGCCCACACCGCGAGCCTGTGCCCGAACACGGTGGGTTCGGCGTGCACCCCGTGCGTGCGCCCGACCATGACGGTATCACGGTGCTCCAGCGACATCTCGCAGAGCAGGAGGGCGAGCTCGGTCGCTGCTCCCCCGATCAGGCCGAGGGCCTCCTTCACTTGCAAGGCTCCAGCGGTATCCAGCACATCAGAGCTGGTAAGGCCGAAGTGGAAGTGGCGGGCGAGATCCCCTGCTCGCTCCGAGACCGCCGAGACGAATGCGATGACGTCGTGCTCGGTCTCCCGCTCTATCTCGTGGATACGCTCTACCGTGAAGTCCGCTCTCTCGGCGAGCTCTTCGACCTCTTCGCGAGGGATCTCGCCGAGAGCAGCGCGGGCGCGGCAGACGGCGAGCTCGACCTCGAGCCAAGCGCGGTACTTAGCCTCTTCGGTCCAGACGGCCCCGATCTCGGGGAGGGTGTAGCGGTCGATCACGGGCCATCCTCCAGGCGCTCTGCCAGCTCGGGATCGGAGAGGGCGAGTATCTGCGCGGCTAGCACCGCGGCGTTCGCCGCCCCGTTGACGGCGACGGTGGCTACCGGTACCCCTGAGGGCATCTGGACCGTCGCGAGGAGGGCATCGAGACCGCCAAGGGTCCCGGCGGCGACGGGTACGCCGATCACGGGCAGGTTCGTACGGGCGGCGACGGCGCCGGCGAGGTGGGCGGCCATCCCTGCGGCGCAGATTACTACTTTCAGGCCCCTATCGCGGGCTGTGGCGGCGTACTCGGCTACGCTCTCGGGGGTGCGGTGGGCGCTAAGGACCTTGAGCTCGTAGTCTACACCGAGGTTCTCCAAGCGGGTTGTGCACTTCTCCAGGACGGGTAGGTCGGATTCGCTACCAACCAGGATTCCTATACTAGGGCTCAAAGATCCTCCAACTCGATCGCCTCCAGGGCTATGTCGGTGCGGTACTGCATGCCTTCGAAGTGGATCTGTTCGACGGCGGCATAGGCGCGGGCGCGGGCCTCTATGATGCTCGGCCCCGTCCCGACTACGTTCAGAACCCGTCCGCCTGCGGTGTAGAAGCGCCCGTCCCGCTCGTCGGTGCCGGCGTGATAGATGTAGACGCCGGTGGGGATGAAGTCGAGGCCGGAGATCTCATCCCCCGAAGAAGAGGATTCCGGGTAACCCTCCGAGGCGAGCACGACGCACACGGCCTTGTCCGCAGACCAGGTTACCTCCCGCCCGGGGATATCCCCCATCTCGGCGGCGATCATCAGCTCGAGGAGATCTGTGCCGAGTCGCGGCAGGATCACCTGTGTCTCTGGGTCGCCGAAGCGGCAGTTGAACTCCAGGGCCTTGGGGCCCGTCTCGGTCACGATGACGCCGGCGTAGAGGAGGCCGGTGTATGGCGCCCCGATAAGGGCGAGCTGGTGGATGGTCGGGCGGATGATCTCCTCCAGAACGGCTGTGTAGGTGGATGGCTCCATCCACATCAGCGGGGAGTAAGCCCCCATCCCCCCGGTGTTAGGTCCCTCGTCGCCGTCGTAGATGCGCTTGTAGTCCTGGGCTGGCAAGAACGGCAGCATCTCGTGCCCGTCTGTGATGACGAAGACTGAGGCTTCCCTCCCCTCAAGGTACACCTCGAAAACTATCCTTGCACCCGCGGCCCCGAACTTCCCGGCGAAGGCGGCCCGCACCGCTTCCTCGGCCTCCTCGCGACTGTGGGCTACCGTAACGCCCTTACCCGCGGCGGCTCCGTCCGCCTTGATCACGATAGGATACTCGCCGAGCCTGCGGAGGTGGGCGAGCGCGGCGCCCTCCCCGTCGAAGGCTTCGTAGCGGGCGGTGGGGACGCCGGCGTGGTTCATCAGCTCCTTGGCGAAGATCTTCGAGCCCTCTATCTTGGCTGCGGCCCTCGAGGGGCCGAAGACCTTGAGATCAGCCTCCCAGAAGGCTTCGGCGATGCCCCCGATCAGGGGCGACTCGGGGCCGACGACGGTCAGGTCTATCTCGTTCTCTCTCGCGTAGTCGCGAAGAGAGATTAGGTCGTCGGCGGGGATATCCGCCGTCTTGGCGATGCGGGCTATGCCGGGGTTGCCTGGGGCGGCGTACATCTCGGGCTCTAGAGGGCTGGCCGCGAGGGCTTCGACCAGCGCGTGTTCGCGCCCGCCGCTCCCTACGACCATCACCCGCACGGCCCTAGGTCACGATCCTCTCTATTATCGCCTGATCCCGCTCCGGCCCGACGCTGATCATGCAAAGGGGAACCCCGATCTCGGCCTCCACGAACCCGACGAAGTCCCGCGCGGCCTCGGGCAGGTCGCCGCGCATTCTGCACCAAGTTATGTCTACCCCCCAGCCCGGGAGATCCTTGTAGACCGGACGGGCGTGGTGCAGCTCGGTCAGGCTCATGGGGAATTTGTCTACCAAGCGGCCGTCGATCTCGTAGCCGACGCAGATCTTTATCTCCTCGACCACGGAGAGTACGTCGAGGAGTGTTATGGCGAGGTGCGTGATCCCGTTCAGGGTAGCGGCGTACTTGACGGCCACCAGATCCAACCAGCCGCACCTCCGGGGCCTGCCCGTAGTGCTCCCGTACTCGTTGCCTGCCCTTCGGATGGCCTCGCCGATCTCGTCCAGGAGCTCGGTCGGGAAGGGCCCGTCGCCAACCCTTGTCGTGTACGCCTTGGTCACCCCGATAACCCGGTCGAGCGCCCGCGGCGGGATGCCGCTGCCCACGACCGCCCCGCCGACGGACGGGTTGGAGGAGGTGACGAACGGGTATGTGCCGTGGTCGTTGTCCAGGAGCGTGGCCTGCGCCCCCTCAAGCAGGACCGACGCACCCTCCTCGAGGGCACCGCGCAACAGGGCCCCGGTATCTGCCATCATGGGTCCAAGTAGCTCCCTGAACGAGAGAAGGTAATCGGCGAGCTCGTCGGGGTCGTAGGGCTCTTCGCCGTAGACGTTCTCGAGGATGGAGTTCTTCTCACGCAGGGCTGCCTTGAGCTTGGCGCAGAGGATTCCCTCGTCGAAGATGTCCTGCGCCCGGATGCCAGCGCGCGCGACCTTGTCCTCGTAGGTGGGTCCGATGCCTCGGTTGGTCGTCCCGATCTTCGCATCCCCGAGGGCCTTCTCGCGGTGTGAGTCGAGCCGGATGTGGTAGGGGAGGATCAGGTGCGAGCGCCCGTCGATCTTGAGCCTGTCTCGCACGCTGAGACCCCGTTTCTCGAGCGCCGTGACCTCCTCCTCGAGGACCTCAAGGTTGACGACGACCCCGTTGCCGACGGTGCAGACGACCCCATCGCGCACTATGCCGGAAGGGATGAGGTGGACTATGAACTCCTCTTCGCCGATCCGAATCGTGTGCCCCGCGTTGTTTCCGCCGGAGTAGCGCGAGACGTAGCCGACGTCCGACGCCAGCACGTCGCAGACCCTCCCCTTGCCCTCGTCGCCCCAGGCCAGACCGAGGACGACCGTGGCCGTCACAGCCACACCTCTGCGGTGACCGAGATAAAGAGTAGGCTGAGCTGGAACCCGTCACCCTCTGTTCTTCGCGCGGGGCCACGTTCCATCGCCACTACCGCAATGTAGCACATAGGTTTGACGTTTTGAATCGCTCGGAAGGGCCTTTGGAGTAAGTGGGACCGGAGATCTACTCGAAGAGTACGACGGGCTCCTCGTAGTACCTGATGCGGTTCTCTCGCCAGAGCCTCCCGACGAACGCTTGAAGCTCGGCGTTGCGGGCGGTGGTATCTCCGGCGCGCAGCTTCTCCAAAGGGTAGCGAACGCCGAGGACGCGCTCCTTCACGCGGAAGCGGGTGATGCCGGCGGGCAGAACAGCCCCGGAGCGCACGATCTCGACGAGCTCCTTGGGTGCGAAGGGCCTGTAGCGGACTATGGCCTCCTCCTCGGCGAAGGCGACGGGCCCGTTCGGCTCGACGCGCCGCACGACGACGCCCTCTGGGTAGAGCGACTGCAGGGCCCAGAGCGCCCGCACCTCCCCCAACAACCCCTCCTCCTGGGAGCGGAGGAAGACCCTCTCTCCGCTCGCGAGCTCCACCTCTGCGAGCGGGGCGTCCTCGCGTCCCTTCGAGACTTCGATCCCTTCGACGGCGCGAAGCTCCTCCAGACCGACATCGTCGAGGAGGTGAGCCCAGCTCTCCGCTCTCTGGGGTGGCTCGACGAACTGGGCCAGAACGAGCCGACAGCCCAAGTCCTCCAGAGCGCGGACCCGGTGGGCGCCGTCGAGCACGAGGCAGCAATCGCCCTGCGAGGAGATGATCACCGGGTTGTGCTGTTCGCCCTCCCCCTCGATGCGCGCTCGCAGCCTAGCGAGGCGGTCCGCGTCGTGATCCTCGTGAAGGATCAGGCGCTCAAGTTCGACGAGGCGAAGGTCGTTGAGCGAGTGGATCAAGCAGCGAAGTGGTCGGAATGCACCCTAGAGGTCTCCCCCGCGGCGGCCCCAGAGGAAGTCGAGTATGACGAACCCGCCGAAGAAGAAGGCCGCGATCACGACGAAGAAACCTATGATACCGAGGAGAAGATAGAGTGTGTCCAAGGGTCTTCGGCCTTTCCACGGAGACGGTCTTCGAGGAGTCGGGACGGCCGGATTTGAACCGGCGACCACTCGGCCCCCAGCCGAGTGCGCTACCAGACTGCGCCACGTCCCGACGCACCTTCTTGCAGCGCCTAATCATACCAGACGGCCCCCATGCTATCATGCGATGCTCGTGGCGCGCGCGGCATCCTACATAAGGACCGACCCCGAGGGCGAGCTCCCCACGCGGGAGGAACAGCGCAGCGCCGTCGAGGCGTACGCCGGCGAGCATGGCCACGAGCTGGTCGCCCTCTACGAGGACCTCGAGGCTCCGGGCACCCTCCTCTACTACCGCCCTGGCCTCAAAGAAGCGATAAACAACATAAAAGAGCTCGAAGACTGGGAGGTTCTCATCGTAGCCCACCCCCGGTGCGTCTCCGACAACGATTCGGCCCTGCACGAGTTCGTCCACAAGTTCTCCCTCTACGGAAACCGCCTGGAGTCCCCCACCCGTAGCTGGGAGGAGCTCCTCTCCGCCATGAAAGCCTACCGGCGCGCGATGAGCGAGCGCTAGCTGCTTCGATGGCCCGATCGTCAACGAAGAGCGCCGAGACGTTTGTTAGAAGACTACCCACTCCGGTAGTAGTATAGGAACGTGGGCTTTATTCTGACCGTCATAGGGACCCTCTTGCTCCTTGTGTCGCTAGCTGGCATCGCCTTCGGGGCGTTCATGGCGGTCGATCCCAAGACCCGCGAGTCGGGTAAGCTCTTCGCCATCTGGTGGGTGCCTGTAGCGGCCGCTGCGGGCGGCGTGCTTATGCGGGATGTCGTCACCTTCACCATCGGGGTGCTGTGTTTTCTCGTGGCTGGTGCCGTGTTCACCTTCGAGGACGGGAAGACGCGGAAGCCCGTCATAAAGCGCACAAACGCGAAGCTCCTGGCTTCCAGGAAGATCGGCAAGCAGAACAGCGCGACAGATGATAAGGCGGCTTCCTAGCCCCCGTAGCGCCGACCCGGGGTCTAGTATACTGAACGCGGAGAACGACCTGGAGGATGCTCAGGTGAGGCCGAGCATCGCAGGTCGGGCGGATTGTGGGAGTCGGCGCGGGACAGCGCGCCGACCGGGGAGGAAAGGAGCTTGAGGCTTTGGGGCTCATCCGCACGATACTCGCGCTAATAGTCTTGCTGATACTCGTTCATGTGGGCCTGGTCTATGCGGGCGTGGAACCTGGCACCAACAACCTGACCGCCGCCATCTACAGTCTCGGAGAACTGCTGGAGTCGCCGGCTGTAGTCCTGCTCAACGTGCTCCCGCTCACAGCGGAGCAGCGCGACGTGGCGGACACGAGCAGCTTCTACGTCATCGCCTTCACAGCCGCGGCAGGGTACTTCATCCTCTACCTGCTGCTCGGTGTCGGAAGGCGGAGTTAAAACCTCCGCTTGTCAGCACGCTTCGGACCTGCAGTCCTCGCTTGTCAGCATTTCAGAGCTTGCTCCGCCGTTCGGCTCCTACCCAGCAGCCGCTTTGCGAGCAGGCATTCTTGCGGAAGCATCGGCAGCGGCTGTAGAGCTACGAACCGTGCAAGCTGACTAGCTGACAAGTTGCCCGCAGGGCGACATGCTGAGAAGCGAGGCCGAAGGCCGAAGCGTGCTGAGAAGCCTGCCAAGCAGGCGTGCTGAAATGCTGAACCATTCGGGCGGGAATCTCGTATACTTCTTCGAACAGCTTTCCGATCGGCTTTGGAGGAGTCGTGACCCACTCAAGAGGGGACGCTCGGTTCTACGGACAAAGGTACTTCCACTGGGCGCACAGGAGATGCAATGATCAGGTTTAGGGGCGTGAGCAAGACCTACCCTGGCTCAGAGAGGCCTGTCGTCAACGACCTCTCCTTCGAGATCCTCGAAGGAGAGATTTGCGTTCTGGTGGGTCCTTCGGGGTGCGGCAAGACCACGACGATGCGCATGGTAAACAGGCTAATCGAGCCCACCGAGGGGGAGATCCTCATAAACGGCGAGCCGAACACAAGGATGAGCGGCACCCAGCTGAGGCGCAAGATCGGCTACGCCATCCAGCAGATAGGCCTCTTCCCCCACCGCACCATCGCCGAGAACATCGCCACCGTGCCGAGCCTCCTTGGCTGGGAGAAGCAGCGCAGAAGAGAGCGAGTGGACGAGCTCCTCGAGCTCGTCGGCCTCGACCCTGGGGACTACAGGAGCCGCTACCCGGCCGAGCTCTCCGGCGGCCAGCAGCAGAGGGTCGGGGTGGCGCGCGCGATGGCGGCCGACCCCCCGATCATGCTCATGGACGAGCCCTTCGGGGCTGTGGACCCGATCACGCGCGAGAGGCTCCAGGACGAGTTCCTGAGCATCCAGCAAAACATCAAGAAGACCATCGTCTTCGTCACCCACGACATAGACGAGGCCATAAAGATGGGCGACAAGATCGCCATCCTCAAGCAGGGCGGATTCCTCGCCCAGTACGACACGCCGGAGAACATCCTCTCGAGCCCGAACTCCGAGTTCGTCGCCTCCTTCGTCGGTACCGACCGGATCCTCAAGCGGCTCTCGCTCGTGCGCGTCGGCGACATGGATCTCGCGCCGGCAAACGGCGACACAGA
>DASZKL010000156.1:0-7878 GCA_035947015.1 Rubrobacteraceae bacterium | reverse complement strand
ATTTGCTCCTCGGTGAGCTCTTCGGGCTCGACGCCCAGAGTGGCGAGCTTGGTGCGGGCGACGTACTCGTCTATCTCGTCCGGGATGGTCTGCAGGCCCACGGGCATGCTTCCGGCGTTACGGGCGAGGTGGTGAGCTGCGAGCGCCTGGACGGCGAAGGTGAGGTCCATGATCTCGACCGGGTGCCCGTCCGCGGCGGCGATGTTGACGAGCCTCCCCCTGGCCAGCACGTGGAAGCGACGCCCGTCCCCCATCTCGTACTCTGTGACGTTGCGCCTGACCTCGCGCACCGCAGCGGCTTCCTCCTGGAGAGCGGCCAAGTCGAACTCGTGGTCGTAGTGGCCGGCGTTGGCGAGCACGACACCATCCTTCATGCGGGCGAAGTGCTCCTTACGCAGAACCTTCAGGTTGCCCGTTCCGGTGATGAAGAAGTCACCGAGCCCGGCTGCCTCCAGCGAGTTCATCACCTCGTAGCCTTCGGCGTAAGCCTCGAGCAGCTTGACCGGATCCGGCTCACAGACGACGACGCGGGCCCCCATCCCCTTGGCGTACTTGGCGAGTCCTCGTCCCACCCAGCCGTAGCCCATCACCACTACCGTCTTGCCGCTCAAGAAGAGGTTGGTGTTGGAGAGCAAGCTCACTATGGAGGAGTGTCCGGTGCCGTAGCGGTTATCGAAGAGGTGCTTCATGCGGGCGTCGTTGGCCGCGAGCACGGGGAATGACAGGAGTCCTTCGGCGTCCATCGCCCTGAACTTCAGGATGCCGGTCGTCGTCTCTTCGGATGCCCCGGCGACACCGCTCAGGAGATCCGGGCGCCTGTCCACGAGGCGGCTTACGAGTTCGGCGCCATCGTCTATGATCAACTCCGGACCGGTCTCGATGGTCCGCACCAGATATCCCTCGAAGTCCTCTTCGCTCGGGTCGTGGGTCGCGAAGACCCTTACCCCCCTCTCGGCCAGCGCCGCGCAAACGTCATCCTGAGTGGAGAGCGGGTTACTCCCCGAGACGGTGACGTCGGCCCCCGCCTCCGAGAGGAGTATCGCGAGATAGGCGGTCTTGGCCTCCAGGTGGATGGCCATCGCCACTCGCCGGCCATCCAGAGAGGCGTCGGAGAGGCGCTCCTCGAAGATGGAGTTGAGGACCGGCACGTGCTGGGCCACCCACTCTATTTTGCGGTGTCCCTCAGGAGCGAGGGCTGGGTCCCTTACGATGGATTCCTCGATCATGGCACTCCTGCTCCAGTCTATCCGACGAGCCGAACTATGGCTTATTGCGCCCAGTTTACAGGCCGAGATTGGGGGCTGCTGTTCTCGCGGCCTCTACGCCTGGCGCTCTTCGAGCACGTCCGCGAGCGTCTGGGGGCGGTCGGTCATGATGACATCAACCCCTAGGCCGAGCAGGCGGCGCATCTCGCCTGGCTCGTTTATGGTCCACACGTCCACCCGCGCGCCCCGCGCGTGGGCCGCCTCCAGCGTGCGCGGTGTGACCAGCGTGAACCCCGCGTGTTCGACGGGCACCTGGAGCGCGTCGAAGGCAGGGCCATACAGGCGCTCTAGGCGCAAGGTGCTCAGGAGGTAGAACGCTCCTATCTCCAGCCTGGACGCCCCGGTGGAGATCCGACCGCCCGAGACCCTGCGGAAGCGGCGCACGACCGTATGATCGTCGGAGACGACGAGCGAGCGCCCCTCGGCTCTGGCGTCCCTTATGACCCCCATGACCGTCTCCTCCACGCCAGGCTGGGGCTCTTTTATGTCGATGTTCACGCAGGCGGCTGGAAACTGCTCGTATACCTCCGCGAGCGTTGGTATCCCGACCCCTTGGCCGCGGTAGGGATGCCCCCCGTCCGGGCCGAAGTGGTAGCCGGCGTCGAGGAGGCGGAGCTCGTCCAGCCCCATCTCGGCGACGACGCCGGAGCCCTCCGTGGTGCGGTCAACGGTCCTGTCGTGGATTACTACGATCTCCCCATCGAGGGTCATGTGAACATCGAGCTCCAGCCCACCAGCCCCCGCCTCTACAGCCAACCGGAAGGCCTCGATGGTGTTCTCCGGGGCTTGCGCCGAGGCCCCGCGGTGGGCGAAGTTGGTAGGCCAATCGTCCTTGCGGGGTCGCGCCCCGCCCCTACGAAGCACGATCGCGGTCAGGATGCCCGAGAGGCCGACGAGGGCAGCGATCAGGACCCACCTCGACCGCAGCGGTAAATGGAAGAAACGTCGAAGCTCTCCAGTGGCGTCAGAAGGTCGCACCGCGCCAGGCAGTTTACAAGTTTGCGGCGAGAAAGCGAGAACCCAACGTGCTTTGAGCCATGGGAATGAACGTTGACCGCGATATAGGTGTCTCGTATACTCTGTCGGCCCACCCTGTCGGAGTGGCGGAATTTGGTAGACGCGCTAGGTTGAGGGCCTAGTCCCCGATAAGGGGGTGGGGGTTCGAGTCCCCCCTCCGACACCAGAGTCACTAGTCGCCCTAGACACCGGGCGGCAACGACCAACGTAAGCAAACCTTAATACTCTCGGGCATATATCGGGTGTATAATCCGAAGAGGACTCGCCTGTTCTCCCCATCCTCCCCGGGCGAGTCCTTCTTTTGTAAGCTTATCAGCACGCTGCTCTGCGGGCAGCTTTCAGCACGCTACGCCCTTCAGGGACTTTCAGCACGCCACCCTGCGGGTGGCTTCTCAGCTAGTCAGCTAACGCGGTTCTTTGCTTCCGCGCGTCAAGCGCGACCGGGTAGTAATTGAGCTGATGTGCAAGCTGAAATGCCGACAAGCGAGGGCTTAATCTAAGGCCCGAAGCGTGCTGACAAGGCGCAAAGCGCCGTGCTGAAAGCGGAAGCCGAAGGCTGGAGCGTGCTGACTGGCTCTACCCCAGGTAGATCAGGGCCACGTTGGTCAGGGTGAAGAGCGCCACCACGACAAGCGTCAAACGGGTGAGGTTCTTCTCCATGATGGTCGTCCCGGAGAAGGTCGAGCCCATCCCGCCGCCAAGCGAGGACGAGAGGCCCCCGCCCTTGCCTGAGTGCAGGAGGATAAGCCCTATGAGGCCGATGCAGAACACCGCGTGGAGGAAAGCCAATACGTATACCATGCGCTTACTCTATCACACGCGCTCTGGATGCTCCATCAGCTCTCCGAGGGCACGGTCTCGTGGGCGGCCTCGACCAGCTCCATGAAGGTCTCGACCTCGAGGCTCGCCCCTCCAACCAGAGCGCCGTCCACATCCTGTTGCGCCATGATCTCCGCCACGTTGTCAGGCTTTACGGAGCCGCCGTAGAGGATACGGATGGCGTTGGCGAAGTCGTCGTCCCTAATCTCGCCTAGCAGATCCCGGATCTTGGTTATCGCGTCCTGGCAATCCTCGGGCGTGGCCGTGTCCCCGGTCCCGATGGCCCAAATGGGTTCGTAGGCGAAGACGATGCTCTCCCCGTCGACGTCGTCGTCCAACGCCTCCATAACCCGCCGGACCTGCCCCGAGCACTTGTCCCACATGCCGCCGGCGTCGCGCTCCTCCTTGGTCTCTCCCACGCACACCACAGGCAAGATCCCCGCATCGACTGCCTTCACTGTCTTTCTGGCAACCATCTCGTCGGACTCGCCGAAGAGCTCGCGCCGCTCCGAGTGGCCCACGATAACGGCCCCCGCCCCTACGTCCAGCAGCATCGGTGCCGAGACCTCCCCCGTGAACGCTCCGGAGTCCTCGTAATAGAAGTTCTGCGCCCCGGCGATGACCGGCGAGTCCTGGACCATCCTGGCGACCTCGGGCAGACAGGTGAACGGGGCGAAGACTGCGACGTCTACCCCGTCGGCGTCCGCGGCGCGCGGCAGAAGCGCGGCCGTGTACTCCTGTGCCTCCCTGACGGTCTTGTTCATCTTCCAGTTCGCCGCCATCATCGGTCGCCGTGTCATCGTCACGCTCCCTTCCCAGGCAGAGCCGCCACACCGGGTAGCTCCTTGCCCTCGACATACTCGAGACTAGCCCCGCCGCCCGTCGAGATGTGGCTCATCCTGTCCTCGAGTTCGAGTTTACTCACGGCCGCGACAGAGTCGCCGCCCCCGATTACGCTCGTGGCGGCGCTGGCGGCGACGGCGCGGGCGACGCCCTCGGTACCCTTGGCGAATGCCTCGATCTCGAAGACGCCCATCGGGCCGTTCCAGAAGATGGTCCTCGCGCGCGAGATGTACTCCTCGAAGAGCTCGACGGTACGGGGACCGATGTCGAGGCCCATCTTGTCTGGCGGGATGCTGTCCACATCGACCACCTCGCCCCTCGCCTCCTCATCCATCCTGTCAGCGACGACGACGTCCACGGGGAGCACGAGTTTGTCCCCCGCCTCGTCCATGAGGCGTCCCGCTTCCTCCAGATAGTCGTCCTCGACGAGCGAGTCACCGACTTCGTAACCCCGCGCCTTGAAGAACGTGAAGCACATGGCGCCCCCGACGAGCAGGGTGTCAGCGACCTCGAGCAGGCTCTCTATGACGCCGAGTTTATCCGAGACCTTCGCCCCGCCCAGGATTGCAACGAAGGGACGATCCGGGTCCTCGAGCACCCCGTGGAGGTAGTTTACCTCCTCCTCCAACAGCAACCCCGCTGCGGCGGGGAGCCTCTCTGCGACGCCGACCGTCGTGGCGTGCGCCCTGTGGGCCGCACCGAATGCGTCGTCCACGTAGAGGTCGGCCAGGGAGGCGAGTTGCTCGGAGAACTCGGGATCGTTTTTCGTCTCACCGGGGTAGAAGCGGGAGTTCTCGAGCAGCACGACGCCCCGCCCTTCCCAGTTATTCAGTGCTTCCTCCACCTCCGGGCCAACTGCTGCGTCGAGCTTGAGAACCGGCTCACCGAGCAGATCTTCGAGCCTCTCGGCGACGGGGTCCATAGCGTACTTCGGGTCCGGCTCGCCCTTGGGCCGACCGAGGTGGGAGATCAAGATCGGGCGCCCCCCCTCCGAGAGGATGTGCCGGATGGTCGGCAGCGCCCGCCGAATACGCGTGTCGTCAGTCACCCGCCCTTCCTTGATGGGCACGTTGAAGTCCACGCGCACGAGCACCCTTTTACCGTTCAGGTCGAGGTCTCTCACGCTGCGTTTGTTCATAGATTACTCCCTCCGATCTCGTCGGCTTATCAGCCAACCAGAGGCACCAGGCCTCAAGCTACAGGTAAATTACTGATGCCTGTAGCCTGAAACCTGAAGAGCCGACCAGCTCTTCTAAAGCATCTCGCCGATGTACGCGACGAGGTCGCAGGTGCGGTTGGAGTAGCCCCACTCGTTGTCGAACCAGCCGAAGACCTTGACGTTCTGACCTGTGGTCATGGTGAGGGCCGAGTCGAAGATGCAGCTCGCCGGGTTGCCTACGATATCGCTGGAGACCAGGGGAGCCTCGGAGTAGTCGAGGATGTCCTTCAACGCGCCGTCGGCGGCCTGCAAAAAGGCGTCGTTGACCTCATCGACGGAGGTCTCCTTGGAGACGCGGGCGACGAAGTCGGTTATGGAGCCGTCGGGGATGGGCACGCGGAGCGACATGCCGTCGATCTTGCCCTGGAGCTCGGGGTAGATCACGCCCGCCGTCCGCGCGGCCCCCGTGGAGGTCGGGACGATGTTGTTGGGGGCCGAGCGCGCGCGCCGGGGATCCTTGTGCGCCGCATCCAAGAGGCTCTGGTCGTTGGTGTAGGCGTGACAGGTCGTCATGTAGCCCGACTCGATCCCGAAGTTATCCTGCAAAACCTTGACCATCGGGATGATGCAGTTGGTAGTGCAGCTGGAGTTGGAGACTACGTCGTGGCTCTCTGGATCGTAGGACTCGTGGTTTACCTTGTAAACGAAGGTGGCGTCGGCGCCTTTAGCCGGGGCGGAGATTACTACCTTTTTCGCGCCGCCCTCAAGGTGCGCCGCCGCGGCGTCGCGGTTGGTGAAGACGCCGCTGGACTCGACGACGACGTCTACACCCAAGTCGCCCCACGGTATGTTATTCGGCTCGCGCTCGGAGAAGGTCTTTATCTCTCTCTCTCCGATGCGCAGGATGTTGCCGTCGAAGGACACGTCCTCGTGCCAGATGCCGTGGGTTGAGTCGTGCTTGAAGAGATTAGCCAAAGACTCGAAAGGCATCAGATCGTTGGCAGCCACCACGTCTATGTCGCCGCGCGTCACGGCGGCCTTGGTAAACAGCATCCCGATCCGCCCGAAGCCGTTTACCCCTACTCTTACGGCCACTCTTTCTCCTATCTCTCGCTCGATACCTACACGGTCATTGTGCCCGAAAACTCGGGCGATTAACCTGCATGTCGCGCCAGCTCGATAAGCCGCCTCAAGCGGTGGTTGGCCGCGCTCTTGGAGAGGCCCCCGAGGCGCGCGAGCTCCACGAGCGAAGCGTCAGGGTACTCGAGTCTGAGGTCGAGCATCTCCCGCAGCGCAGGGGGGAGGCTCCTTGGATCGAGGCTCTCGAGGGCACGCTGCTGGCGGGCTGCGGCGGCCGCGGTTCGCCAGGCGTTGGCCGCGTCGAAGTTGGTGACGCGGTTGGCGTTGGCCTTTGCCTCGCCGAGTACGGCGCGTGCCTCGTACTCGAGCACGGCGTCGTGGAGTCCCATCTGGGCAAGCAGAGTAGTCACCCCGTCGGCGCTCTTGGTGTAGGCCACCCACCGCCCGCGCCGCCGCGTGATCCTCAGGGGCGTCCGGGAGAAGGCGACGACGCGACGCGCGAAGCCCTCGTCGCGGTGCACGAACTCGAGGTGGTGGCCGCCGCGACTGCCGGGTCTGGTCACCGAACCCGCGCCCTGAAAAGCCCCCCGGAGGTAAGCCGTCCGGTCGGCAAGGCCACGCGAAGCGCGTGCGAAGGAGAGCTCTTCTGCAGCCTGTATCGCACGGTTGCCTTCGGTGCGAACCGCGTAGCGGGCGCGGCCGAAGTGGTCCGTATCCGCGGGTGAGAGCCTGGAGTCAAGTCCGAACTCCGAGCGCCAAAGGCGCACGAGAGAGCGGGCGACGGCGGCGCTCGGCGTGCGGAACGTTACACCTTGCCCATCCCAGTGACCGGCGGCATCGAGGAGGCCGGCGAGTTCGGAGCGATCGGTGGGCCTATGGCCCGAAGCCGTGCCAGCGGCGAGCTGGCGCCGCACCTCAGAGGCGAACGAGGGCAACCTCGCACACCTCCTCAGCGAGCCGGTCGGGGTCGTGGCGCACCCCGGTCTCGGGGCTCCCGCAGAGGAGTTCCGCCTCGCGCAGCTGGATACCCAGCCTCTCGATCCCCTCGCGGTCAACCTCCACCGGCGCCGCCCCTTCCGCGTGGTAGCGGGCGATCAGCTCTTCTGAGAGCTCTCCAGAGTGGACGAGCACGTCGGTGACGACCGGTCCGACGTGACGTTCAAGGGCCCGCAGGTGATCAGAGAGCGTGAAGCCGGTCGTCTCCCCCGGCTGGGTCATGGCGTTCGCCGCGTACACGACCGGGCCAGGAAAGCTCGCGAGCGCCTCCCTCACCCCGCCCCCCAAAAGGGCTGGGATCAAGCTCGTGAACAGGCTCCCAGGGCTCAGAACTACCACGTCGGCCGCCTCTATGGCCGAGATCACGCCGGGCGGCGCGGTCGCACCCGAAGGCTCTATCTCGACCATGGAGACCGCCTTGCCGACCTCCCGAACGACCGACTCCCCCCTGATGACGGTCCCATCGGTGCAGCGGACGACCAGCGTAAGGCTCTCCGTAGCCGCCGGATAGACGCGGCCTTTGATCCTCAGGAAACGGGCCGCCTGCTCCACCCCCTCGCAGAAGCCGCCGCCCATGTCAGCGAGCGCCGCGATGATTATGTTGCCGACGCTGTGGCCCCAGAGGTCTCCCTCCCCCTCGAAGCGGTAGTTGAAGACCTCGGCAAGCTCCTTGCGGCTGGCGAGGGCGACCAGGCAGTT
>DASZKL010000155.1:0-2163 GCA_035947015.1 Rubrobacteraceae bacterium | reverse complement strand
TTCGACTTCATCGCTACTCTGTCCTCTGGCGGATCGCTCGCGCTCGGTCGTGTAGACGAAATCGAACCAATCCTCCAGGTCGCAGGCCGCCACGCTGAGCATTACCTCGTGGGAGGGATCGCACAGAGCCACTCGCCCTTTGCCGAGCTGGTAATAGACCACAAGCTCCCGGAGACACCGGGAGTCCATGAACGTCACCCCAGAGAGATCGACGAGCGTCGGCCTCCCCGAAGCCAGGGAGTCGACAAGGGTATCAGCGAGTGTCTTCTGGTACAGAACGTCGAACTCCCCGTCGAGCCTCACCAGCATGGGTCCATCCGCGCTCCCGTCGCGATGTGCCGCTCCGTATATCGTTGAGTCGCTCTTCATAGCGCTACCCCGGTAAGTGTCGTCTTGTAACGGCCACATCCCCGTGTCCATTCACCCAAGATCATCTCGCAGGAGCGCGACGGCGTCATCGGGCTTTTGTGCTACGGGCGACCGGGTAATTGATTCTAGGACGCATGCCCTAGCGAAGCGCGCGGTTGCCGTGATGAGATCTCCGTGTTCGCCCAGGCAGCAGTCGGCGTCACCGTCAACCAAGCACTACAATACCGACTATCTACCGGGAAGGGAGCCGAACGTTGGAGACGCCGCACCTGCTGATCGACGGCGCAAAGATGCACAGGAACATCGAGAAGATGGCAGGTATCGCGCGGGAGTGCGGGGTAAAGCTGAGGCCCCACGTCAAGACCCACAAGATCCCGATGATCGCCAGACGACAACTCGAATCGGGCGCCGCGGGCATCACCGTCGCCAAGGTTTCCGAGGCCGAAGTCATGGCGGAGGGCGGCATCCGGGACATCTTCATCGCCTATCCGCTTGTGACGGAGTCGAAGATACTTAGGGCGATCCGGCTGAGCAATGAAGGGGTGAGGCTCGTCGTTGGGGTAGACAGCCTCGAGGGAGGCAGGAGGCTCTCGAGGGTAGCGGCACGAGAAGAGCACGAGCTCGAGGTCAGGCTGGAAGTGGACACGGGGCTGCGCAGGACCGGCGTACCGTTCGATGAGGCGGTGGGGCTCGCGGCAGGGATCGCGGGGCTCGAGAGGGTGCGCTTGAGCGGCATATACACCTACCGCGGGGCAGTTCTCGAAGACGGAGCTCCGACGCTGGATCTCAAACAGGCGGGACTGGAAGAGGGAAAACTCATGGCCACTCTAGCCGACCGGATGCGAGAGAGAGGCGTAGAGGTCGAGGACGTAAGCCTGGGGTCCACCCCGACGGCGGCGTACGCGGGCGAGGTAGAGGGGGTGACGGAGATCCGACCCGGCACCTACGTCTTCTACGACAGGATGCAAGCCCGACTCGGGGCCTGCTCGCTCGAGGAGTGCGCCGCGAGCGTGGTGGCCACCGTCGTGAGCAGACCCTCAGAGAACCTGGCGATCATCGACGGCGGGAGCAAGACCTTCGCAACCGACGTGCCGCCTGGCACCAGACCCCTGGACCTCGAGGGGTTCGGGCACGTCGTCGGCTACCCCGACGCTGTTCTGGAGAGGCTAACCGAGGAACACGGGATGCTCAGGGTAAGGAGCGAGCACGACCTCCGTGTTGGAGACAACGTCACGATCATCCCGAACCACGTGTGCAGCACGGTGAACCTCCACAACGAGGTCTATCTGATGGACGATGATGGTGGCGCCGAGAGGATCGACGTTTCGGCCCGCGGGAAGCTGGAGTAGGTAGACGCATGTCCGGTACGCTAAGTACAGACGAACTAGAGAGGAGAGGCTCATGAGAGAGACCGTAACGGCCGAGAATGGCCCGAAGCCGGCAGGACCCTACTCCCACGCCGTAGTCGCCAACGGCTTCGTGTTCATATCCGGCCAGGGACCGGCCGACCCCGAGACGGGCACCATGTCAGACTCCTTCACGGATCAGGTCCGCCAGACCTTGAGAAACGTACAGACGATCCTCGAGGCCGCCGGTTCGGGCCTTGAGAACGTCGTGAAGGTGAACGCTTACGTGACGGATCTCACCCGGTTTGCGGAGTTCAACGAGGTGTACAGCGAGTTTTTCACCAGCGATCCCCCGGCGCGGACGACCGTGGCAGCCAGCCTGCTCGGGTTCCTGGTGGAGGTCGACTGCATCGCCGTGGTTCCGGAAGGAGAGTAAAGGCGAATTAGA
>DASZKL010000154.1:0-8331 GCA_035947015.1 Rubrobacteraceae bacterium | reverse complement strand
GACGCACCGTCGAGGAGGCTCGCCGCGTGCTGCCCGACCTCCCTGGTTGGAGCAGGCTTCCTGCGGTGGGGGAAGGGCGCGTGTGGGCCGTGGACGCGAACTCCTACTTCAGCCGCCCGGCGCCGCGCCTGGTAGATGGGGCCGAGATCCTCGCGCGCATACTGCACCCTGAGGTCTTCGGTGAACCGGAGGCGGCCATGCCCTTCTCCCGCGTCCTCGGGTAGTGGAGTTCTGCTTGGAATATCCGGATCCCACCTCCTATCTCCTCGTAGGCGGGGTACGGTCACCACCAGTCCCGACTTTCTAGGCCGGTCCGGCTGTGTCTGCTACACTTCCGAACCCATGAAGGTGCTTGCGGACGAGGTCGAGGCGCTAGTCGCCAGGGTTGGAACGCACCCGGTCTGGGGCTACGCTCACTGCCTGCGCGTACACGCGCTGGCGAAGGAACTGGCGGGGTCGGAGCGCCTCTCCTACGACGCGGAGATCTTGCGCATCGCCGCGCTCTTGCACGACGTCGGGCTCTACAAGGCCTACGCGTTCCGCGATGCCCCGGACCACGCCAGACGCTCGGCGGACGTCGCCGAGCGTCTCCTCAAGGACGGGGACTTCCCCCCACAAGCTACGAAATCCGTCCTCGACGCCATCGTGAACCACCCTCCGGGTGCGCCGTCCGCCGGCTCGGTCGAGGGCGCCCTTCTCAAAGACGCCGTAGCCCTCGACTACCTCGGCGCGATCGGGCTCTCCCGGATACTCGCCATGGTCGGCACGGAAGAGGACATCCCGGACATACCGGCAGCGCTCTGGCACGCCGAGAGCCTGCGCAGAAAGATCCCAAGCCTCCTCGTCTTCGAGAGCAGCAAGGGGATGGCCCGCGAACGTATCATCGAGATGGATGACTTCCTGCGCAACCTACGAGGCGCGACGCAGAATCTGAAGCTCTTGTAGCTGTGATCAGCACGCTGGCTTCGCCAGCTTGTCAGCACGGCGCTTCGCGCCTTTCAGCACGCTTCGGGCCTTTAAAAAGGCCCTCGCTTGTCAGCAATTCAGCTTGCTCTGCCGTTTGGCACTTGCCCTGCAGGCGCTGCGAAGCGACGAATCGCGCCAGCTGACTGGCTGACAAGCCGACGACCGCAGGGAGGAGGCGTGCTGAAAGCGAGGACCTATAGGTCCGAAGCGTGCTGACAAGCGGAGGCGAAGCCAGCGTGCTGACTAGCTGAAATTCCGGATCAGGTAGACCCCGGCTGCGAGGCTCAAGGCGGCGGCGACGACGTGGACGCCTCGCTCTGGGATGGGTTCTATCCCTCCCCCTTGACCCCTGCCCCCGCGCAGAAGGGCGTAGATGCCAAAAACGACGCCGGCCACGCCTGCGAGCGCGAGCAAGACGCCGAACGCTAGACCGGAGGACACCTGCCCTATCCCTGGTCTCTGGCGCGCACCATCCTGGAGAGGAGGGTGTGGAAGCGGGGATCGGCGCGCAAAGGGGCGAACTCAAGGGCGCTCGTGAAGTGCTCAACGTCGCTCTCGCCGGCCTCCACGGCCTTCTCGATGTAGTCCAGCGCGTCGCCGTAGTCGCCGCGACGGGCGCGGACGCTGGCGAGCGCCGAGAGTGCGGGTGAGTAGTGCGCGTCGGCGGCCACGGCTCGCACGAGCAGCTCTTCTGCGGTCTCCAGATCGTCGGCGGCGTAGTAGAGGCTGGCGTAGGAGTAAAGGGCGCGGGGGTTGGCCGGGTCGCTCTTGAGCGACTCCACGAAGTGCTCCTCGGCCTTCGCCACCTCGCCCCGTCCCTCGTGCAGGAGCCCGAGCTCGAGGTGCGCCTCGGGGTTTTCGGGGTCGAGGGCGAGCACCGCCCTGTAGGCCTCAGCCGCCCCCACCTCGTCAGCCACGGCTAGCCGAACCTCCCCCAGGGTGTGGAGGTGTCGGATCTCATCTCGCCCCAACGCCACGGCCTCCTCGGAGAGCCTGAGCGCCTCGCGCAGGTCCTTCCGTTCGGCAAGGAGGTGGGCGGCGAGCTCGTCCCTTATCTCCGGCGAGCCGGGGCAGTCCTCGAGGCCCTTCCTGAAGGCAGCCTCGGCCTCGGCGGGATGGCCGTTGCGGGCGTGGCAGATCCCCAGGTTGGCGTGGGCCTCCCACCACTCCGGCGTCTCGGCTATGACCTCCTCGTAGGCGGCGACAGCCTCGGCGTAGCGGCCGAGCATGTCCAGCGTGTTGGCCCTGAAGGTGCGCGCCCCGCTCTTCTGCTCCTCACCCGAGGCGACATCTATCGCCTTCTCGAAGAATCCCAACGCCTGGGCGAAGTCGGCTGCGTCGAAAGTGGTGAGGCCGGCGTTTATGAGCATGTCGGCGTCCTCGGGGTGTCGCCTGGTCCAGCGCTCGAAGGTGGCCTTTGCGAGGGCGGGCTCCCCCATGATGCCGTAGTAGCGGCCGAGCTCCACGTAGGCGTCAGGGTACTCTGGGTCGGCCTCGATGGCGCGCTCAAGGTGGTGCACAATCTTGAAGGGCTCGTCGCGTCTGAGCGCCACCATCGCAAGCCCCATCCGGGGTGAGATCCACTCAGGGTCGAGCTCCAGAGCGCCGAGAAAGCTGGCCTCGGCCTCCTCGAGCCGGTCCAGGTTCAATAGAGCCCGGCCCACTGCCTCAATGACCTCAGGGTTCTCGGGGGCGGCCGCAAGCGCCTGCTCGAAGCGGGAGAGGGCCTCCTCGATCAGGCCCTCGCTCGCGAGCGTCTCGCCCTGCTCCAGGTACTCCTCGTACTCCATAGGCAGAGATTAAATCAGATGCGGCAAGGGATGAGTGTGTACAATCCTCCGAGGGTGACCGAAAGGGGCGAAGCTTGAAGAACCCGCCCGTGGTGGCGCGGATCGCGATCCGGTACAAAGACCTCGACCCTTACGGCCACGTCAACAACGCCGTCTACCTCGAGTTCTTCGAGGAGATCCGCATCGCCTACTGGCGTGCTCTCGCCGACCTCGCGGGCATAGAGAACCTCGAGGCGGGAGATGTCCCCGGTGCGCGGTACGTGATCGCCGAGACGACCGTCCGCTACAAGGCCCCTATCCTCCTCGACGACACCCTCCACGGCGCCGCCAGCATCCCCACTGTGGGCAACCGCTCCTACGCCATGGACTTCGAGCTCCGCACGGGCGAAGCTTTCCCGGAAGGCACGCCCGTAGCCGAGGGCTACGCCGCCCAGGTCTTCTTCGACCCCGAGACCGACGAGGTAATACCCCGCCCAGGGTGGTTCCTCCCCGCCGTCGCGAAGCTCGAAGACCGCCCGGAAGAGTTCTTCCTCCCAGAGGAAGGCTGAGCTTGCAGCGCCGGGATCTCGGGAAGACCGGCGTAGAGGTGCCAGCCGTGGGCTTGGGAACCTGGCAGGTCCTCGACGTCCGCGGTCGCGAGGAGGTAGCTCGCCACGAGGTCGTCAGGGCAGCGCTCGAAGTGGGCGCGAACCTCTTCGACTCCTCCCCGATGTACGGCGAGGCGGAGAGGGTCCTGGGCGACGCGTTAGAGAAACATGGTCGGGACCGGGCGATCGTGGCCACTAAGGTCTGGACCTCGAACGATGGGGAGGCAGAGCGACAGGTCCAGCGCTCTTTGACCTACTTCGGAGGCCGCGTCGAGCTATACCAGGGCCACAACCTCGTCGCCCTCGAGCGGCGGCTCGACACGCTCCACCACCTGAAAGACGAGGGCAAGGTGCGCTGCGTAGGGGCGACGCACTACTCGCGCGGCTTTCGGCGACCTCATGAGCGTCATGCGCGGCGGGAGGGTGGACTTCGTGCAGGTCCCCCTACAACGCCGCCGAAACGTCCGTAACGCAGGAGCTTCTGCCGCTCGCGCAAGAACTCGGGCTCGGTGTGATCGTAGTTTCGCCCCAATAACACAAACTCACCCAGATTGTCCTTCCGCGTGGTGTTGAGCGATGGCCCCCTGCAGGTACGTTTTGAGCGAGCACCAGTCTAGAGTCCTGCAGGTACATCCCAAGGCTCAGACCGATTGTTAGGGGACAACCGCCTCGAACCGTCTCGCCCACAAGCGAGTGCGCGAGGCTTTGCAGAGGCCGAAACTACGGCCTAACAGAGTTTGAAGGAGTACAGAAGGCACGTTACGGTATGCGTGTTCAGTTGAGAAAGGAAAACGCTTGGAATATCAAGAGATCAAGGGAGAGAAGATCCCTTCGCTGGGCCTAGGCACTTGGAGACTCTCCGGGCAGGAGTGCGTCAGGGCCGTCGAGCGTGCCCTCGCTCTGGGCTACCGGCACATCGACACCGCCCAGATATATGCCAACGAGGGCGAGGTTGGACGCGGCATACGAAACTCTAGCGTGGACCGCGAGGAGATCTTCCTCGTTACCAAGGTGTGGACCAGTAGCTTCTCACACGACGACGTCATCCGCTCGACCCACGAGAGCCTTAAGAAGCTCCAAACCGAGTATGTCGACCTGCTGCTCATGCACTGGCCCAACCCCAGCGTGCCCCTCGGGGAGACCTTGGGCGCAATGACCGAGCTGCAGAAGGAGGGGAGCGTAAAGCACGTGGGGGTGAGCAACTTCTCTCCTTCGATGGTCGAGGAAGCGACAGAGCACGCCATCATCTTCTGCAATCAAGTCGAGTACCACCCTTACGCAGCGCAGGACGAGCTTCTGGAGCAGGCGAGGGAGATGGACTACCTGCTCACTGCCTACAGCCCAGTCGCGAAAGGGAGGGTCCTAAACGATGCGATGCTGAAAGAGATAGGGGAGGCTCACGGCAAGAAACCCGCGCAGGTCGCGCTGCGCTGGCTGATCCAGCAAGAGAAGGTCGCCGCCATACCCAAGGCGGCAAGCGAGGATCACCTTAGCAGCAACTTCGACATCTTCGACTTCGAGTTGAGTGACGAGGAGATGAAGCGCGTCTTTACACTGCGGCGCTAGGGGATATCGCTCAATCCTTCACACTTGACCCGACGGAAAGCCTCAGCAACGACGGGGAAGAGTATAGCGCTATATCGAAGGCTCGCGAATATTTGGGTACAGTATCGCGAACGTCATCCGCCAAAAGTACAAACGAACTCTGGTTCCGCATCCGGCGCGGCGCTGGCGGTAAAAGGGAAGTGCGCTTCGAGCACGTGAAGGCAAGATAGTTGAGTAATAGGGGCGCGAGGCCCCCGTGGAGCTAAAGGCGGGGCGGATCTCTACCGCTTTCTAGTGGTGTCTAGTGGTGAAGGCGGCGTCCCGATTCCAACAGCGCCCGCCGCGATTCTGTGGGGGATGCGCGCAGTGGCCCAGTGGTCCCGCACCTCATGCAGCGCGCCGCGTAGCCTCGTTCCGACCGATCTATTACCATCGGTGCCACGTGGCCGCACCGCTCCGGCGGAATCGGCGTCACGGACATCCCTGCACGCCCTCCTTTGCACCGCCACCACTTTGTAGCCCCGGTAGGGTTTAGGCCACACTTCTGAGCGAAATAATAGTAAGAGTAGCAAACCTGGCCGAAAAAGGAAGGAAATAAAGCGCGTGCCAAAACCTAAGAAAGTAGTCGAGCAGACCGCACAGAAAGCTACCAGTCGAAGGGGTTCCGGCACCAAGAGGGTAGGGAGCGGGAGGGGCGCCGGGGGTGCCATCAGCATCACTTCAACGAGCCCTAGCGGAAACGTCACCAACCCTGTCCCTACCATCCGGGCGACGATCAAGGCCGAGGGCAGCAGTCTCTCCAAGAGAGACGTAAGGCTCTACCTGGACGGGGCAGAGCAAAGGCGCTTTTACTACGGACGAGGTACCGGCAACCTGAGCTACCTTCCAAGCAGTATGCTCTCCGATGGTACCCACACGGTAGAGATAGTGGCCACGGGGGATCAGGGGCGAAGCACGGCCAGGAAGAGCTGGACCTTCACCGTATCCCGATAAGGATCAGAGGGACATAGATAAAGAGGCATGTCCTGTCGTAAGCTCGGAGCACCAAGGATAGCCAACGGACGTTTAGGCCTACACTCGCACCGGGTAGAAACGGTCAAGAGGTAGAGAGCAAGCCTCACACCACTACCAGGCCATGGAGAGCATGACCGCCACGCTCCTACAGAGCTAGCTGATCACTCTCATTGCGCCAAAAGGAGGACAAGTGAGCCAAGGCCAACAGAACCAGCAGGGCCAGCAAGGACAGGGCGGACCCGTTGAGGGTGTCACCGACCAGGTCGGTCAGGCCACCCAGGGAGTCCAGGACACCGCAGGACAGGCCGCAGGGCAGGTCCAAGAAACGGCGGGGCAGGCGGTAGACCAGACTACCCAGATCGCCGAGAATGTCGCCCCCGGCACCCAGCTGCTCGGCGCGCCCACCACCAACGAACAGGGGCAGACCGTTCAGCGCACCGTCGACGAACAGGGCAACATCATAGAGGAGACCGTCGATGAGCAAGGCAACCCTGTCTCCGAGGAGATAGTAGGCAACGTCACTGATCTTCCCGGCGCGGAGGGCACCCAGTGGTCCACCGACGAGCAGGGACAGACGACGCGCACCGTCAAGGACGAATCCGGCACCCTCATCAGCTTGCAGCTCGGCCCCGACGGGAGCCTCCTCAACCTGCAGATCCCCCCACCCACCGAGACCGAGGAGACCGTCGAGGAGTCAAGCTCCTCGGAGACCCAGAGTGGCGGGCCTCAGCAGCAACAAGGCGGGGGAGCACAGGAAGCCGCAGGCCAGGTAACCGACCAGGCCGGGCAGACTGTGCAAGGGGCACAGAACACTGTGGGAGGAGTAGCCGACCAGGCTCAGGGGCTTGTCGGTGGACTTACTGGTGGCGGAGGCCAACAGCAACAGGGTCAAGAAGGCCAGCGGCAAGGCGGGGGCCAACAGCAGCAGGGAGGCCAGCAGCAAAGCCAATAAGGCTAGTAAGGGCCAAACGCTGCAGATGCAACAATCTCTCAAGGGTTACGCAACAACGATCGCCTGAAGAGGCAGTCAGGAAGGTGTAGAGAAGCCAATGGAAGACAAGACCAAGGGCAGGTTGAAGGAGGCCGCAGGCGCCTTCACCGGAGACGAGGAGAAGAAGGCCGAAGGGCGGGCCCAGCAGAGGAAGGGTGCAGCAGGCGAGGAGGCTGCCCAGAAGGCCAAGACCAGGCAGACCGAGAAGGAGGCTAAGGAAGCCGAAAGGGAGCGAGACAGGCAACGCCGTAAGGAGAAGGGTGGCCTGTTGGGTAACGTAGGGGATACCCTCTCGGGCCGCTAATCACCTAAACGACACTGACTACTAGGCCGGGGCCCCTCAGCGATGTGGGGGCTCCGGGTCTCTTTGTGTCTTCGCAGGCACTCTTCCTGGGAAACCGAGGGTTTAGGGACCGGGTAGTGTTACCTACTCTACCCCTCAGCGGAGGAACATCATTCTCTTTGTGCGGCGCTCCGTACATCCGTGACCGTGATACGCCCTCCGACCCCCGAACCCTCTATCTGGGTGAGGTCCACGCCTAAGTTCTCGGCAAGCCGCTCGGCGGCCTGCGTAGCAGCTGGCGCCTGTTGGCTCGTCTCCTGCTGGCCACTGCCCTGTTCGGTAGCCTGGCCCGCGGCATCGCCAACGTTCTGGGCAACCTCTCCTGCTTGCTGGGCGACTTGACCTGCCTGTTGAGTAGCTTGTCCGGCACCCTGGCCGACTTCCTGGGTGGCTTGACCCGCGCCCTGGCCAACTTCCCCTACGGTCTCGCCCGCTCCCTGACCTACTTCCTGCGCTGCCTGTCCAGCTCCTTGACCTACCTCTCCGACTGCCTCGCCTGCGCCACCACCGACGTCCTCCACGGCCGATCCTGCCCCCTCTCCGACGTCTTCGACGGCTTCACCAGCTCCCTCTCCGACGTCTTCTACCGCGGATGCCGCGTCGGAGCCGATATCAGAGACGGCCTCGTTGGCTCCTTCGCCCACTAGCTGGCCAGCTCCCTCGCCAACGTCCTCAACCGCCTCGCCGGCACCTTCGCCCACGTCCTCGACCGCGGAGCTCACGCCCTTTGCGAGCTCGTGGATGATCTGGGGGTTGCGATCTATGGTGGTTAGGACCCGATCCAGGATGGCTCTCACGTTATCGAGCCTCACCTTGAGGAGCGCCTGGACCTCGATGGCCTCTATGGTGAGCTTGACCCTGCCCAGGTAGGCGTCGATCCCAACCGAGAGTTCCACCAAATCTAACACCTTCGCAAAGAGTGAAACCTTCGCCCGTAGGTCGTCTAGCTCGAAGTCGAGGTTGTCCAGCTTCACCACTGGCGCGTCGAGTAAGACGTCGGGAATCTTGCCGTCGAAGGCGGCGTCGCCCTCCTCGTAGTTCATCGCGTAGTCCGTGTACTCTTTTTCGGGCGCCGTCTGATCGGAAGGTACGTTG
>DASZKL010000153.1:0-1929 GCA_035947015.1 Rubrobacteraceae bacterium | reverse complement strand
CACGGCGGCGGCGAAGCTTTTCTGCTTCATCTTCTTGCGGACGCTCTTCGCCTTCAGGCCTTCGAGCCCCTCTGGCCTGACGAGGGCGCAGGCGACTATGAACCCGGAGAGCTCGTCCACGGCGTAGAGGGTCTTGGACATGAGGGTGTCGCGCGGTACCTCGAGGTAGTCTGCGTGACCTTTTATGGCGTGGAGGATGTCGTCAGGGTAGCCCCTGCTCTCCAGCTCCCTGACCCCGACCATCGGGTGCTCGTCTGGGGTCGGGTGCTTCTCGTAGTCCATGTCGTGCAGCAGCCCGGCTATGGCCCACTTCTCTTCGTCCTCGCCAAACTCTCTGGCATAGGCTCGCATGCCAGCCTCGACGGCGAGCATGTGCTTGCGCAGTGAGTCGCTCTCGGTCCACTCGCACAGCAGCTCCCAGGATTCTTCGCGGTTCACCGATTCCTCCAGTAAAGGGTTAGGAGCGGCCATTTTACCTTCGGGCTTGGCAGTGGCAAGCGCTCCCTCTAATCGCCTTTGTAGGAGAGGGTTATAACGCCGCCGCGAACGCTCGTCTGCTGCACGGAGCGGGTAGTGTCGTCGGCGATGAGGATAACCTTCAGGCTGCCCCGGCCCCGATCCCGTTTCTGGATGCGGCACGAGAGCCCCTGTCCTTCCGGGTCGAAGGTGTAGCGTTTGGGGACCCGGCCGATCAGGACACTCCCTTTGCCCCCCACGGTGCAGATGCCGGCGAAGGTGGTCCTGGGGTCGCCCTCGAGGCGGAGCACGACCCCAGGCGAGTCGGGTCCCGCGCCGAGCGTGGCTTCCGGGGGCGAGGGTTCCGTCTTCTCCTGGTCCGTGGTCGAGGAGACCAGAGTACCCTCCTGAGGGCCAGTAGTCCCTACGGTGGAGCCAGATCCTTCACCGGGGTCGTCGCCGGAGCAGGCCCCGGCGAAGAGGGAAGCGGTGAGCAAAGCAGCCACAAGGGTCTTCATCGCCTTACCCTGGCCGAGATTCCACACCACATCCATTGTATCCGATGGGAGAGATGATATCCGAGTAAGGTCCCGCCTCGTCAGGCGGCTTCGCTTAATTTGCGGCGAGGCTCAGCGCCCGCAGGAGGACGGCATCGAGCATCGCGGGCGTGAGGACGCCGGTGAAGGTGTTTTGCTGGGAAGGGTGGTAGCAGCCGAGGAGCGTCACACCGCCGGCCTTCGCCTCTGCCGCGTGGGAGAACTTGGGCTTGGGAGTGAGCTCGAAGATACGCAGCGCCGCGTCCCAGGCGAAGGCCCCGAGGCAGACCACGACCCTGGTGTCGAGCAGCTCGAGCTCGCGGGCGGCGTAGGAGAGGCAGGCGTCGCGCTCCGAGGGGGTAGGCTTGTTCCGCGGCGGGGCGCAACGGACGGCGGCTGAGATCCAGGCTCCAGAGAGACGGAGGCCGTCTTCACGGTGGCGCGAGACGGGCCTGTTCGCCAGACCCGCGCGGTAGAGCGCCGCGAAGAGGAAGTCACCCGAGCGGTCGCCGGTGAAGATGCGACCAGTCCGGTTGGCGCCGTGGGCGGCGGGGGCGAGGCCGAAGAGGACGATCCCTGCTCTCGGGTCGCCGAAGCCGGGGACCGGGCGGCCCCAGTAGGCCTCATCCGAGTAGGCCGCCCTCTTCTCGCGGGCGACCTTCTCGCGCCACTCAACGAGCCGCGGGCAGCGACGACACGAGACGATCTCCGCCTCGAGCGTAGCGAGTCCTAGCACGCTACGCCCTTCGGGCTCCGCTTTCAGCACGCCCCCTGACGGGGGCTTGTCAGCACGCTCCCTTCGGTCGCTCTCAGCATTTCAGCTTTCTCCCACTCGCCCGTCCCCTGGCAGGGACCCTGTCGCGTGGCTTCGGCCGACACAGGAGCGCGGTGGACCATGTTCCCGGGGGTTGGCTGAAAGGCGTCTTGAAAAGGCGAC
>DASZKL010000152.1:0-4795 GCA_035947015.1 Rubrobacteraceae bacterium | reverse complement strand
TAGCTCATCGACTGAGAGGTCGAAGTCCACGTACTCGCGGAGCCAGCTTAACGGAACGCGCAAGAGCCTAACCCTTCTAGAACTGCCGCAGAAAGCGCAGGTCGCCCTCGAAGAAGAGCCGCAGGTCGGGGACCCCGTACTTGGTCATCGCCATGCGATCCGGGCCCATCCCGAAGGCGAAGCCGGTGTACTCCTCAGGATCATAGCCGACCTCTGTAAGAACAGCCGGGTCGACCATTCCAGCCCCGCCCATCTCCAACCAGCCAGCCCCCTTACACACCTTGCAGTTGGGGTCCGTCCCGTCGCACACGAAGCAACTGACGTCCTGCTCGACGCTGGGTTCGGTGAACTGGAAGTAGCTCGGCCTGAGGCGGAGCCGCACCTGCTCTCCGAAGACGTGGTGAGCCATCGCCGTCAGCGTCCCTTTGAGGTGTCCCAGGGTAAGCCCCTTGTCCACCGCGAGGCCTTCTATCTGGTGGAACATCGGCGTGTGGGTGGGATCCGAGTCACGCCTGTAGACCCGTCCGGGACACACGACGTAGACAGGCGGCTCCTGCGCGAGCATGGTCCTGATCTGGACCGGCGAGGTGTGGGTCCTCAAGACCAGACCCTCGTCGAGGAAGAAGGTAGCCTGCATCCCGCGCGCCGGATGTCCGGGCGGTATGTTCAGAGCCGTGAAGTTGTAATAGTCGGTCTCGACCTCGGGGCCCTCGGCGACCCTGTAACCGAGGCCCACGAAGAAATCCACGACATCGTCAATGACCCGCAGCGAGGGATGCAGGTGTCCCCTCGGGAACCTCAAGCCTGGGAGCGTGACGTCCACGGCCTCCGACCGCAGTCTGGCCTCGCGCTCCCCGGCGACGAGCTCGCTCATCCTCGAGCCCAGCGCGCCCTCTATCTCGTGCGAGGCGACGTTCGCCGCCCTCCCTACTTCCCTGCGGCTCTCGGGCGAGAGTGAGCCGATGCTCTTCTTGATCCCGGTTATCTCAGCCGAGCGACCGAGGTATTTCACGCGGACCCTCTCGAGCTCTGCGGTGGAATCCGCGCCGGCGACCGCAGCGAGGGCCTCCGATTTCAGCTCTTCTATGCGCTCCTCAACCGTCATACAGGGCGCTCATGGTAGCACACGCATATTCGCCTCGTAGAGCAGAATGGAGGCCGCAATCGCCGCGTTGAGCGACGCGGCCCGCGAGGGTATCGTCACCCGGATCTCGCTAGCCTCGAGGACGTCGTCGGGCAGCCCGGAGCCCTCGGCGCCAACCACGATCACGACCTTATCCGCTGGCAGCGAGCGCGGCGAGTCTCCCGCCCCCGGAATTGCGGCGACCGGGGTGAAACCGAGGCTACCCGCCTCCAACATAAACCCAAGCGAATCGAGCTCGCGTGCTACCGGGGTGTGGAAGATGGATCCCATGGTCGCGCGGACGGTCTTGGGGTTGTAGAGGTCGGCACAGCCCTTGGAGAGGGCGACCCCCGCCTCGAAGGCGTGTGCGGAGCGGATAACCGTGCCGACGTTGCCCGGGTCCTGAACGCCATGCAACAGGACGACCCGCCCGGCCGCCGAGAGCAGCGTCCGAGCCGGCACGTCCACGAAGGGAAAGACCCCGACGGGCCCTGTCGGGGTCTTGAGCGTGGAGAGGCGTCGCACCTCTCCCGGTTCGTCGAACAGCCGCAGGGGTGGCTCCCTGGAGTCGCGGATCAGGGCCCCACCCTCGGCCAGGAACAGGCGCTCGGCCTCGCGGTGTTTCTTGGCGTTGAGCTTTGTAGCCCGTTTGAGGGAGAGCGCCGGTCCCCCCGGCATCCGCCTCTCAGCCGTCGTCAGCCTTCGCTTTGGCCGCCTTCTGCACGTCGCCGACGGTGATGCGCCCGCCCTTACCCGTGCCCTCGACCTCTGCGAGGTCGACGCCGAGCTCTCCGGCCTTGTGCTCCGCCGCCTCGGTGGCGTGCACCTTGCCCTCTGCTTCCGCGGCCTCCTCCACGTCCTCTATGACGACCTGGCCCTCGGCGCCGGAGGCCTCGACAGACTCGAGGTCCACGTCCAGCTCATCGGCCCTGCGCTCGGCTGCGTCGGTGGCCTCCACTTCGACGACGGCCTCCTGCTCCTTGGGCTCAGGAGCGGCTCTCTTCGCCCTGGACTTGGGCTTGCGCTTCTTCGGCTTCTCTCTAGTGGGCTCCTCGGAGACCTTCCTCTCGACCACGATGCGCCGCTGGACAGGCTCGCCGTTAAGGGCGTTCTTCGCCTGCGCCACTACCGCAGCAAAGGCTTCGCCTTCGGTGGCGGCGAGGTCTGCGAGGACCTTGCGATCGAGGTCTATCTCGGCGAGCCTCAAGCCGTGGACAAACTGCGAGTAGGAGAGGCCGTGCTCGCGTGAGGCGGCGTTTATTCGCTGGATCCAGAGCGACCGGAAGTCCCGCTTGCGCTGCTTGCGCCCCTCGTAGGCGTAGACGCCACTCTTCCAGATCTGCTCCTTGGCCTTCTTGTAAGAGCGGCTCTTCTGGCCCCTGTAGCCCTTCGCTTGCTCGAGTACCTTGCGGCGCTTCTTGCGGGCGTGGGTGCTGCGCGCCGTGCGTGCCATCTACCTCACCCCCATAAGACGCTTTATCCGCTTCTCGTCCGAGGGGGTCACGACTGTCTCGGTGTTGAGCCGCCGCTTGCGACTAGCGTTCTTCTTCTCGAGGAAGTGGTTGTGGCCGGACCTGCGCCTCCTGAGCTTGCCCTTCTTCCTCACCTCGAAGCGCCCCGCAGCGCCCTGGTGGGTCTTCATCTTTGGCATGACTTTTCCTCCACGTTTCGTTAATGACTACAACCATGCGGGCTCGCGGCACGGGAGAGAGCCGTGTCGCCCTGAACGAGGCTTATTGTATCAAGCTGTTGCTTTAGCTGCGAGCGGCCTGCTCCTTGCGTCCGCTGGGCCGGGGAGCTTCGGCCTCTTTTGAGTCCTTCTTGGGGGCCATGACCATAACCATGTTGCGCCCGTCGAGGTTCGGTTGGCTCTCGATGCGCCCAAGTCCTTCGAGGTCGTCGGCGAGCCTCCGGAGGAGCCTCTCGCCGAGATCCGGATGCTGTACCTCGCGACCCCTGAACATGATAGTGACCTTCACCTTGTCGCCGCCGCGCAGGAAACGCTCGACGTGTCCTCGTTTGGTGTTGAAATCGTGGTCGCCTATCTTGGGACGGAGCTTGATCTCCCGCACGTTGATGTTGACCTGCTTCTTGCGGGCGGCCTTGCGGGCCTGCTCCTTCTGGTACTTGTACTTGCCGTAGTCCATAAGGCGGACAACCGGCGGATCCGCGTTCGGGGCCACCTCGACGAGGTCGAGGTCCATCCGCTCTGCGTAGTCCATGGCTTCGCGGATGTGCTTTATCCCTAGTTGCTCACCGTTGGCCGAGATCAACCGCACCGAGCGCGCCCGTATCTCGCCGTTGATCCTCGGCTCTGCTTCAGTCGCTACTGTGCACCACTCCTCTCAAGAACAGATTTTCGGGGCCGTTTGCCCGCCCGACGACAAGATCACCAAGGCGTCGAACGGACGCGGACCCCAACTACCACAAGTCATTATACTCCGCCCCCGCCACCTGTGTCCATACAGGATTACTCGCGCAGGGCGCTCTCTCGCAGGACCCTATCCGCGAACGCCTCGACCGGGGCCGCCTCCTGCTCTTTATCCCCGCGACGGCGCACGTTGACCGTGCCCTCGCCGGCTTCGGCGTCGCCGACGATAAGAAGGTAGGGGATCTTCTGGCGGGCGTTCTCCCTGATCTTCTTCTGCATGCTGTTCTGCGAGTCGTCCACCTCGACGCGCAAGCCCCGCTGGGTGAGAGTACTCTGCACCTGCCTGGCGTAATCCAGGTGCCGGTCGGCGACGGGTATCACCACAGCCTGCACAGGCGAGAGCCACACCGGGAAGGCTCCGCCGTAGTGCTCGATCACGACCGCCATAAAACGCTCGGTCGTCCCTGTGACGGCGCGGTGCAACAGGACCGGCGTGTGCATCTTGCCATCCTCCCCCACGTACTCGCACCCGAGCCTGCCCGGCTGGAACAGGTCAACCTGGATCGTCGAGAGTTGCCACTCCCGCCCGAGGACGTCCCTGGCCATGAAGTCGGCTTTAGGGCCGTAGAAGCTCGCCTCCCCCACGCCCGGGAAGTATTCGATGCCAGACGCGTCGAGTGCGGTGCGCAGGGCGTCTTGGGCGCGCATCCAGCGCTCCTCATCCGAGAAGTACATGGAGTCCTCAGGGTCGCGCAGACTGAGCCTGACCCTGTAGTCCGTAAAGCCGTAGGTGTCGAGGACCTCGCGGATGATCTCGAGCGCCCGCGCGAACTCCTCCTGCACCTGCTCCTCGGTACAGAAGATGTGCGCGTCGTCCTGGGTAAGGCTGCGCACGCGGGTAAGGCCCGTGAGCTCGCCGCTCTTCTCGTAGCGGTAGAGCGTAGCGAACTCGGCATACCTGAGCGGCAGGTCGCGGTAAGAGTGCGACTCGGCGTTGAAGAGCGTCATGTGGCTCGGGCAGTTCATCGGCTTGAGGCGGTAGCGCGTCACGCCGTCCACCATCGGAGGGTACATGGCCTCCCGGTAATGCTCCAAGTGGCCGCTCTTGGCGTAGAGCCTCTCGTTGACTAGATGCCCGGTCCAGACGTGCGCGTAGCCGTGGCGGGTCTGGACCTCGCGCACGTAGTCTTCCATGAGGTGCCTGAGCATCTCGCCCTTCGGTAGGAACAGCGGGATGCCAGCCCCAACATCCGGCGAGAACGTGAAGAGCCCCAGATCCCTGCCTATACGGCGATGGTCCC
>DASZKL010000151.1:0-2017 GCA_035947015.1 Rubrobacteraceae bacterium | reverse complement strand
AGGAGCGCGACGACCGCAGCGATCGAGAGCGCGGTCGTCCACGGCGTTGAGGCCATGCCCTCGAATACCGACGCTATCCCTTCCAGGAAGACCGTTACGGACTCCATGCCTGCTCCTTTCGCGCCGGGCGCGGAACTTGCGGTTTGACGGCTGCGGCTCCGGCGAAAAAAGCCGGAGCCCCTGCTCTAGGGACCCCGGCTCGCCAGAGAGTGCGGCGTTCTACTCTTGCTCGCTCTGGAAGCGCGGGACGAGCATCTCCTTGGCTCGCTGGGCGGCCCTGAGGTTGTTCTCGAGGATGCCGTTGAAGAACTCCACGAGCTCCTGGTCGCCCTCCTGCTCGGCGTCCTGGATATAGGTCTTCAAAGACTCGACGTTGTTCGACGACTGGTAGAGCACGCTGATCAGGTTGTAGTTCTTGTCCTTCGGCTGTCTCGACGCCTCGGTCATCTTTCCTCCTTCTCTTCTGGTGTCCTTACTTGAGCATCATGTCATACCCGGAATGGGGGAGGGCGCAAACACCCCATCGCGACGATGACCATCTGGTCTAGCGCAGGGCCTCCGCGACGGTGATCGCGGGCTGTGGGTTCACCCCACGCCTACTGCTTCCGGCGCCCTTGAGGGCCGCTACGCTCCAACTTCTCCCGGCGCGCGGGTTATCACCTCGGGCCCGGACTCGGTGAGGACGAACGTCTCCTCGGCCTTGGTCCCGGTGATGGAGGGATTCCAGGCGAAGGCCTGACCCACCTCTATACTCTGGTGCGTCCGCGGGGTGGCTATGACCTCCCGCGAGGCGTAGCCGGTCATCCCGCCCTGGTGGTGCAGCCTCCACTCGTCGGGGTACCCCTCCTCGGCGTAGAAGCGGCGGCAGTCTTCGAAGGCGTCGGCCAGGGTAAGGCCTGGGCGGGTGGCCTGCTCCCTCATGCGTCTCAGGATCGTCCCGCAAGCTTCCTGCCTGCGCCTCAACTCCGAGTCCGGTTCTTCGAACTGGACTATCCTTGTCACGTTTGCATAGAGCCCGCCGCGCTCGGCGCTCACCACGAGCATGGCCCTTGCCTCGATACGGCCGCCGTGTGGGATCGGGTGCCTGTAGCGCGCGATGCGGTCGTCGGCGGCCGCCAGGAGGACGGAGCTGAAGAGGCCCCTCCTTCGGCACGCAGCAGCGAGGTTCGCTGCTGCCTCGAGTTCGCTCATCCCGGGTTCGAGAGAATCCGCAGCCTCCGCTACCGCCATCGCGGCGTCGGCCCCGACCTGTTTGTACCTCTCCCGGGCATCGGGATCCAGGACGTAGCGCAGGGGCGCCACAGCTTCGGAGACGTCCAGGGCGCCCTCCAGCGGGAAGTCCGCTCCCAACGGAGCGTCGCCGACCACCTCCCGAAGGGCACCGGTCTCATCTTCGTGCCACGGATGCTCTATCACCTCAAGGTCCGGGGTCTGCTCCTCCCGCATCCTGGGCGCCTCGATGTTGTTTGTGAATATGCGCTGCGCGTCGCGGGTGACGAGTACGTCGGCTACCCCGAACGGGGAGGCGTGGTCCACCCGGTTGTCCGCCCCGTTCGTGTACCAGGCGAAGTTCACAGACCGGCGCAACAGCAGCGCCTCCAACCCGAGCCGATCCATCAACTCCCTGAGTCTGGTCCACCGGCTACCCGTTCCACCAGGTTGGGTCATCTCGCTACCTCCCAGGCTTGGCTCTCCCGGCCGGGCTCGCCCGGAGAGACGGCTACTGCCTTCATCGGGGACTCCTCCTCACGGTTACGCTCTCGTCCTACGCGTCTATAGTCGCGAACAGGTTGTTGAGAGATTCAGCCAGCGTCGGATGGGCGAAGACCGCGTCGCGGAGGGACTTGTAGGGTACCCCGCCGATCATGGCTACCTGGATCATGGCGGCTATCTCTCCGCCTTCTATCCCGAGTACCGCGCAACCCAGTATCTGACCGGTGTCGCCGTCTACAACGGCCTTCATCATGCCCCGCGGTTCATCCACCTCGAGCGCCCTGGCCACGTGGTTCATCGGCAT
>DASZKL010000150.1:0-3031 GCA_035947015.1 Rubrobacteraceae bacterium | reverse complement strand
GGCGAAGTTGCGGTTCACGGTAACGTAGCCCTCCTCCCACGCCCTCCTCGTGTCGTCACCCAAAGTAGGCGCGTAGGGTAGATCGTAGAGGCCGTGCTGGACGAACCAAAGGAGGGGGTTGGCGAGCTGGTGGTACATGAGGTCGTATGCTTCGGGCTCGTGCTCGACGAAGGTGACGCGAAGGTCTTCCACCTCGTAGGGCGCTGATTCCCGGGAGACCTCGATATCCTCCTCGCTCTCGGCAGAGGCGATCCAGACCGCTTTCTCGCTGCGCCTCGAGACCGCGTTCAAGGCGGTGACGAGGCCCCCAGCCCCCCTTGAGTAGGTTCTCTCCCCCGACTCCGAGCGCGAGAAGGTAACCGGCGCCCGGTTGGAGACGATCACGAGACGTTCCCCCTGCGTCACCCCCGCTCTACACCCCGAGTAGTTTGGTGAAAAGCCTTAGGTCGTCGCGCAGCTGGCGCGGGATCAGGTAGTGCTCGCGCACATGCTCCTTACCGCGACGGCCCATCTCGCGGGCGAATTCCGAGTCGTTGAGTATTTTGACGCAGGCCGCGGCTGCCTCGGGGATCGTATCGATGAGGATGCCGCCGCCCGCGGTTACCTGCATCGGGATGCCGCCTACCCTGCTGGCGACCATGGGCCTCGCCTTCCAGAGCGCCTCGGCCACGACTAGCCCGAAGCCCTCGCGGATTGATTTCTGGATCACCACGTCCGCGATGGACTGGAAGGCGTTGACCTCGATGGCGCCGACGTTCGTGAGGTTCGAGAAGAGGAAGATATCCTGGTCACCGGAGGCGTAGTTGACGGTCTTGTACCAGTAGTCCCAGCCCTCGGGGTCGTCGTGGGCCATCGAGCCGATCAGGACGAGCTGCACCTCTGGCACCTCCTCCTTTACAGCCCGATAGACGTCTATGACGCCCAATGGGTCCTTCCAGGGGTCGAAGCGCGAGACCTGCAGGATAAACGGTCTGTTCGTATCTACTCCGAACTGGTTGGCAATGTAGCGGGCGTCGTCCGGGGAGAGGGCCATGTTCTTGGGACTGAGCGGGTCTATGGATGGCGGGATGATCGTGAGGTTGGGCAGATCCACGCCCGGCGGGGTGTACTCTTTGAGGGTGTATATCTGGGCGTCGTAGTCCGTTATGTACGGCAGGAGATACCCCAGAACCTCCTCGTTCGGCGTCGAGGTGTCTATGTGACAGCGCCAGATCCAGCGCGTCTTCTCCGAGAGACCACCGGAGAAGTGCTTCAAGAGCGCGGGCTGGGGGTCGTGGACGAAGAGGATATCCCACTCCTCTTCGGCATTCTGGAGGGCCTCTGCCGACTGGCGGTTGTACTCCTCGTAGATCGCCCGATCTTCGACCGAGAGTACGTAGTCCGCGCCCTGGAGCGCGTTGTGGAAGCTCTTGGTCACGTTGAAGAACGGCTCAGCCCCGAACATCACGCCCCACTCGGTCTCGAGGCCGGCGTCGCGCATAAGGGGCACGAGCGTGTAGAGGATCTCCGCGACCCCGCCGCCGAAGCTCGTCGAGCTGACGTGCAGGACGCGGGCTCCGTCGAGGCGTTCGGAGAGTTCCACGATCTCATCGTAGAGGCGCCGACGGATAATGCTGCGGTAGTCAGCTAGCGATTTGTTGCCGGGGTTTACGCGTTGCAGCACGGTTAGCCTTCGGGCTTCCTCTCGTAGCGGGCTGGTCGGATCACACCAATGATGCGGTTAACTGTATATTTTTGGGGTAACGTTTGCAAGGGCTCGCAGAAGTCCGAAATCCCCTTATTCATGCGGGTTCTCGCAATATCGTACGCGAGCGCACACACCCAACCACTAGGTCTTGGGTGTAGATCGAGTGTACGCTGGGTGCCGCTTGCCAACGTCGGGGTCATGCCCTAGGCGGGTGTCTCGCTCCGAAGCGGTCGACGGCCAAAGCGGGGGCACACCGACAAGAGTTCAGCGCCTGGGGCACCGGCCCTTATGACGGACCTGGACTATGCGAACCCCCGACCTCCGAGAACTCCACTTCTTCTTAGTTGTTGGGGCCCTCCGCGCTGGCGCGCCGGATCATCTTCAGGCGCGTCCCCCCGCCCTCCGTCGAATCGAGCACCAGCTCGTCTACGAGGTCGCGCATCACGGCGAGGCCGAAGCCACCCTGCCCGTCGGGCGCGCTCGCCAGATCCGCGACGTTGA
Source organism: Rubrobacteraceae bacterium (assembly GCA_035947015.1). Taxonomy (GTDB): domain Bacteria; phylum Actinomycetota; class Rubrobacteria; order Rubrobacterales; family Rubrobacteraceae; genus JALYGY01. The sequence goes on along the minus strand of DASZKL010000150.1, from coordinate 843 downwards.
ACCCGCCGCCCGCGTCTATGACGGTTATCTCAACCGCTCGCGACAGCACCCTGTACTCGATCTCGTAGTTCTGCACCGCAGCGTGGCGGATGACGTTGGTTGCAGCCTCGGTGACGGCTAGCTTGAGGTCGTAGATGTCCTCTGGTCCGAAGCCAGCCAGCCGTCCGACCTGGGCGACCACGAGACGGGCGAGCAGCACGTACTCAGGGCTGCTGGGCAGTGTCAGCGAGACCGGGGTCGAGAACCCGGGTCCCTCGCTCTCGTTTATCTCGGCGGTTTCGCGCTCCATATGACCTCTCGACCCCCGACTCCTCCTCCTGCGGAGGATCACCGGGAGCACCGCTCTGCAACTATCGGAGGTCATCTTACCCATATGTATACGACGCTAACCTGCGGCCGGATCAGCGTTGATTGCAGGCCCTATGGGAGGCGGATGAACCTAGGAGCTCTCCCCAGCGCGGGGGATCTCCTCGCCAGAGACGTCCCCGACGGTCTCCTTGTACATACGCTCGGCCTCCTCCTCTTCCCGGCGTTGCTCCTGCAGCGGCGTCCTCTCGTAACCGTCGGAGCCGCCCGCCTGGTTGAGGTAGGGCCTTAGGAGGTCCACGGGAACGGGGAGGATGATGGTGGAGTTCTGGTTAACAGCGATCTCGCCCATCGTCTGAAATAGCCTCAGCTGCAACGCCGTCGGGCTCTCGAGCTTGTCGGCCGCTTGCCTCAGACGCTCTGAGGCCTGGTACTCACCTTCCGCGGCGATGATCTTGGCTCGCCTCTCGCGCTCGCTCTCGGCCTGGCGCGCCATAGCCCGCTGCATCTGCTGCGGGATCTCGACGTCCTTGACCT
>DASZKL010000149.1:0-4272 GCA_035947015.1 Rubrobacteraceae bacterium | reverse complement strand
ATCGAGCAGCACCTGCCCGACGTCCTCGGCCACGAGGAGCACCGCCACACCCCCGGCACGTACGCCGACCACGAGGTGCGCCTCGAGCCAGGCTCGCTCGCGGCGCGAGCCGCCGGGTCCGAGAGCTCACCGGTCAAGTCGCACCACCACCAGGGCATAAAGGAGGTGGGGGACGGGCTCGAGGTCACCGGCTGGGCCGCCGAGGACGACGCGATAGAGGCCCTCGAAGACCCGAGGTGTCCCTTCGTACTCGGCGTGCTCTGGCACCCCGAGGAGGACGAGAAGAGCCAGCTCATAAAAGCCCTCGTACGGGAGGTTTCCTAGATGGTCGAGGTCATAAACCCAGCCACCGAAGAGGTAATAGAGCGCATCGAGAGCGCGACCGCAGAGGACACGGACGCCGCCGTAGAGCGCGCCAGGGAGGCGTTCCCCGGCTGGAGGGACGTGGAGCCCGGCGACCGCGCGCGCCTCTTGCGCCGACTCGCCGAGGCGCTCGATTCGGAGCGGGAGAACCTAGTCCGGCTCGAGTCGCAGAACGTAGGCAAGCCCGTCGGCGGCGCGCGGGGCGAGATCGACATGGTAGTCGAGACCTTCGCCTACTACGCCGGCGCCCCCGAGAGGTTGCTCGGCGATACGATCCCCGTCTCAGGCGGCGTCAACATGACCTTCAGGGAGCCGCTTGGCGTGGTCGGCCTGATCGTCCCCTGGAACTTCCCGCTGCAGATAGCGGCCTGGAAGATGGCCCCGGCCCTCGCCGCAGGCAACACGTTCGTGCTCAAGCCCGCAGAGGTCACCCCTCTGACCGCCATGGAGTTCGAGCGAATAGCGCGCGACGCCGGCATCCCCGAGGGCGTGGTCAACATCGTCGTGGGTCCGGGAAGCCAGGTCGGCCAGCGCCTCGCCGAGCACCCCGACGTGGCTAAGGTCGCCTTCACCGGCTCGACCGAGGTGGGGCGCAAGATCATGGCCGGCGCGGCGGAGACAATCAAGCGTGTCACCCTCGAGCTCGGCGGCAAGTCGGCGAGCGTCGTCTTCGCCGACGCCGACCTCAAGGCGGCGGCGGCCTCGGCGCCCGCCGCGGTCTTCGACAACGCGGGGCAGGACTGCTGCGCCCGCTCGCGCATCCTGGTGGAGAGGTCAGTCTTCGACGAGTTCCTCGGCCTCCTGGAGCCTGCGGTCGAGAACTTCCGCGTCGGGGACCCGGCCGACGAGGACACCGATATGGGACCCCTGATCTCCGCTGACCACCGCGAGAAGGTGGCCTCCTTCGTGACCGACGACGCGCCCGTGGCGATCCGGGGTTCCGCCCCCGACGGCCCGGGCTTCTGGTACCCGCCCACCGTCCTCGCCCCCGTCTCGAACGACGACAGGGCTGCGCGGGAGGAGATCTTCGGCCCCGTTGTGGCCGTGATCCCCTTCGAAGACGAGGAAGAGGCCATACGCCTCGCGAACGACACGATCTACGGCCTCTCCGGCTCGGTCTGGACCACGAGCGGCGCCCGCGCCCTGCGCGTCGCCCGCCGCATCGAGACGGGTGTGATCTCCATCAACTCCAACACCTCCGTGCGCGTCACGACGCCCTTCGGCGGGATGAAGCAGTCAGGGGTCGGGCGCGAGCTCGGCCCGCACGCCCTCGACTACTACACCGAGGTGAAGAACGTCTACCTGGCCACTGAGGAGACCTGATATGCCGGGGCGGCTCGATGGGAAGGTCGCGGTCATCACCGGCGCCGCGAGCGGTATCGGGCGCGAGGCGGCCCGGCGCTTCGCCGAGGAGGGGGCCAGCGTTTGCGTAGTGGACCTCGCCGACGAGCCTGGCGAGAAGACGGCAGAGGAGGTGGAGGGCCTCTACGTCCACGCGGACGTCACTGACCCCGACGACGTTCAGCGAATGTACAGGGAGGCCGCCGAGAGCTTTGGCGGCCTCGACGTGCTCTTCAACAACGCCGGTATCTCCCCGTCCGACGACGCTTCGATACTCGAAACCGAACTCGAAGCCTGGCAGAGAGTGCAGGACGTGAACCTGAAGAGCGTCTTTCTTTGCTGCAAGTACGGGATACCTTACCTCCTCGAGCGCGGCGGTGGGTCGGTCATCAACACGGCCTCCTTCGTCGCCGTGATGGGGGCGGCTACCTCCCAGATCTCCTACACCGCGTCGAAGGGCGGCGTGCTTGCCCTGAGCCGCGAGCTCGGCGTCGAGTTCGCCCAGCGGGGTGTGCGGGTCAACGCCCTGTGCCCAGGCCCGGTGAGCACGCCGCTCTTAGAGGAGCTCTTCGCCAAGGACCCTGAGGAGGCCGAGAAGAGGCTCGTACACCTTCCGATGGGCCGGTTCGCCGAGGCAACAGAGATCGCCAACGGGGCCCTCTTCCTGGCCTCCGACGAGTCCTCCTACGTCACGGCCTCCACCTTCATGGTTGACGGCGGCCTCTCGGGGGCATATGTGACACCGGAATAGGAGGTCTCAGAACGCTGTGGAACGAGGAGCGCGCAACCTCGGGATCTCAGAGAGCATCCTGGACGCAATAGGGAACACGCCGATGCTGGAGATAGAGGGCCTCTACTGCAAGCTCGAGTACCTCAACCCCTCCGGGTCCATCAAGGCGCGCATCGCCAAGTACATGGTCGAGAGGGCCGAGAGAGAGGGGTTGCTCGCGGAAGGCGACACGATCGTCGAGGCAACGAGCGGCAACACCGGCAACGCTCTGTCCATGGTCGCCGCCGTCAAGGGCTACCGCATGCTCGTCGTGATGCCAGAAGGGATGACGGGCGAACGCGTCGCCATAAGCCGCGCCTTCGGCGCCGAGGTCCTGCAGGTGGGACACTTCCACGTTGACGAGGCTCTAGCCAAGGCGAAGGAGCTGGGGCAGCAGGACGGCTACTTCTGCCCTGCGCAGTTCGAGTCCGAGTGGAACGTCGAGGAGAACAGAGTGTGGCTGGGGCCGGAGATACTCGCCCAGCTCCCCGACGGCGTCATCCCAGACGCCCTAGTCATGGGTGTTGGCACAGGCGGAACCCTCATCGGGGTTGGCCAGGCCTTCCGCGAGGTCAACAAGGACGTGAAGCTCTTCGCCATGGAGCCCTCGGAGTCAGCTACCATCCTGTGCGGGGAGGTGGGGGAGCACCTCATAGAGGGAATCGCCGACGGTTTCGTGCCCGGCATCTTCCAGCGCCACGAGCGGCTTGTGGATACCACCCTCACCGTGGACTCAGGCGAGGCCGTGGACGCCATGCGCTCCCTCGCGCAACGCTACGGCCTCTTCGTGGGTCCGAGCAGCGGGGCGAACCTGATCGCCGCCAGAAAGGTGCGCGGAGCCTACCCCGAGTTGAAAACCGTCGTCACTCTCTTCTGCGATGAGGGCGAAAAGTACATCCAGGACCACTTCGCCGAAGAGGTGCGCCTCACCTCGGAGACCTATCAATAGCAACCGGCACATACAATCTCCATGTGTGCTAGGCTTACCTCGCCCGAAGAGGGCCGCGGGAGAGAGCCGCCAGAGGAGGACCCCGGGGCGGCCGCCGAAGGTGAAAGGCTCGTGGGTGATGGGCCGAATCTCTCAGGCAAAAGGACCGTGCGCCGGAGGGCGTCCTGGAGAGTTCGAGCTTGCTGGATCGGCGCCGACGGGGTAACACTCTTTCGGAGTGCGCCACACCATGCACAACCCTCAACGCCCGCACTTACTCTCGCGGTCACGGCTGTCAGATGAGAGGGATGCAACCTATTAGGTTATAGAGAGGGCGCGGCGCAGAGGCTACCGGATATATCGGCCTCGCTTGAGCTGCTCTTTGCTGCTCTTGCCCTCCCCGTGGTGATATTGGGGGTCTGTAACCGCGACGCCACTACATTTTGTGGTCGAGTACGAGCCCTCCGTCCCGTGTGTGGCATGACGCCTGGACAGCCGCCCACCCGGTTTTGCTCCTGGCCGGGCTCCGGGCGGTCTTTTGCCTGGCAAGAGGCACGGAGATAGCGTAGGCAAGCAAAAGGCCGAGGTTCCGCAGGACCCCGGCATAAGGAGCGGTGGTGCGGCTGTTCGCTTATGCCACGCGAGCCGTGCCCTTGCTCTGTTCTTGTAAGAGCGATAGGAAGCCGTAGGCCAACACGATGGCACCGATGATGAGCGTCACATGGAAGCCGTACTCTATATACAGCAGCCCCTGCAAATTCTCTCCCACCACTTGGTGCAGGTGCCCGTGCGGCCACCATGAGACTAACAGCCACCCTATGGAGAGGTACATAGCCCATGCCATTAGCCTCGAGTTCGGTGAGACCCCGCG
>DASZKL010000148.1:0-4710 GCA_035947015.1 Rubrobacteraceae bacterium | reverse complement strand
CTGCACAAGCTGAAAAACCACATCGACACCACCGTCTCCGATCTCGACTCTTGCGGCGACGGGCAGGTCGTGTGGGTCGGGGGGCTCGCAACCTCCGTCCGCATCAACACTACCCGCAAGGGCGACACGATGGCGTTGCTGCAGCTCGACGACATGCGCGGTCTCGCCGAGGTCATCGTCTTCCCGAGGGTCTACGCGAGCTGTGAGGGCTGCGTTCGGGAGGACGCCGTGCTCAAGGTCAAGGGGCGCGTGGAGCTCAAAGAGGGCATCCCGCGCATCGTGGCGATGGAGATGGAGGAGCTGCGCCTCGAGCCCGGTCTCGACCCACTCTATCTCTCAGCCGGAGCACTCGTCGGCCTCTCGCGCCGGAACGTCGAGCGGGCCTTCGAGACTATAGCGCGCTACCCCGGGGAGCACCCGCTCCTCCTCGTCTCGGGCGCGCTGGAGGAGCAGATCGCGGGTGTCGAGAACTCCTCCGACCTCTACGCCGAACTCAAGCTACTTCTCGGCCCGCGGTGCATCTCCGCCTCCCGCGCGCTGTCAGAGCCGGAGATGGAGCAGGTCTCTTGACCTACTAGCCTCTTCGAGTGTCATTTGCGGGAGCTCATGCCGCTCCTATACTTGGCTAGCGCTTAGAGATTGAAACGAGGAGGCCATCAGTGAATCACGATGACGTACAGACCTGGCTCGACGCTTACATCGAAGCCTGGCGCACCTACGACCCCGCGGCCATCGCCGCCCTTTTCACCGAGGACGCCACCTACGCCTACCACCCCTGGGACGAGGGCGAAGATGTGGTCAGGGGCCGCGACGCCATCGTCGCCGATTGGCTCGAGGAACAGGACGAGCCCGGCTCGTGGGAGGCGCAGTACCGGCCTCTGTTGGCCGACGGAGAGCGGGCAGTCGCCACAGGTACTACCCGCTACGCCAGTGGCAGGTCCTACTGGAACCTATTCGTGCTTCGTTTCGGTGAGGACGGACGCTGTGCCGAGTTCGTGGAGTGGTACATGGTCCAGCCGCCGGAGGAGCGCGAGGGAGGCTCGCAGGGCTGAGAGCCGCGACGCGTGGGACCGAATGTGGGCTTGATATCCTTCGTCGAGCGCGGGCGCGTGCGCATACATTTCGAGATCACGGGCGAAGGCCAACCCGTGGTGCTCCTGCACGGGGCGGCGGGGGACCGCACCATGTGGCACTACGCTGGCTACGTGGACAGGCTTGAGGGGTTCAGTCGCGTGCTCGTCGATGCTCGTGGCCATGGTCTCTCTAGCAAGCCGGTCGGCGAGACGGCCTATCGCCTCGAAGAGTACGTCGCGGACGTGGAGGCCGTGATCGAGGCGGTCGGGGCGCCGCGCGTCGCGCTCTGGGGTTATTCGGACGGCGCCCACGTCGCCGCAGCCGTCGCCGAACGCGTTCCGGATCTGGTGGCTGCCATGATCACCACAGGCTGGATCGCCGACACGGGTACGCCGGAGGAGCGAGCGGCGCTGATACAGATCCTCGAATCCTCTGGTATGGCAGGACTCAACCTGTTGCTCGAGCGCGAAGAGGAGATCTCGCTTCCGCCGTGGATGAGCGGGCAGTTCCTCGCCACCGATCCGAAGGTGGTCGCCGCCGAGGTCAGGGGTTTCGGCGGCGGCGAGCGGGTGCGCGCCTCTCTTGGGGTCGTGCGTGCGCCTGCGTTGCTCGTGGTCGGGGAGAGGGAGGACCCCGAAGGCGAGGCGGCAAATGTGGCGGCGCTCCTACCGGCCGGTAGAGCCCTCACTCTGCCGGGCGTCGGACACATCGGGGCGTTCTTCGCGAGCGAGCGGGTTCTCCCGCACGCGTTGCGGACGCTGCGCGAAGGCTTCGCGGCTTGACCCCCGGTGAGGAGTTGCACCCCGCCCATCGGATGGGGAGAATTGAAGCTCCTTCGGAAGCGATAGACGGAGAGAAACGCTGATGAACGAGAAGATCGTCTTCACCCGTGGTGTCCCACCGCCCGAGGCGTTCCCGACCGACGAGCTCAGCGCTTGCTTCGACGCCGCGATCCGCGACGACGCGGCCACCGTGCTGCAGTACGGTCAGCAGCCGGGCTACGCGCCGCTACGCAGGGAACTGGCGAAGGAGTACGGCGTCTCCGAGGGGGAGGTCTTGATCGGCAACGGCTCGTTGCACCTGCAGGACCTCATCTCTGCTCGCCTCGTCAGCCCCGGTGCGACGGTGTTCACCGAGCAGCCGAGCTACGACCGTGCGATCACCACCTTCCGACGCCGCGGCGCGCGCGTGATCGGCATCCCGCTGGAGGAGGATGGCGTCAGCGTCGAGCGGCTGGAGGCGGCGCTCCGGCGCGAGGTACCGGCCTTCCTGTACCTGGTGCCGGATTTCCAGAATCCCGCCGGCGCGACGCTCTCGCTCCAGAAGCGGCGCAGGGTCATCGAGCTGGCGAGCGAGTACGGCTTCTTCGTCATCGAGGACGTGCCGTATCGCAAGCTGCGCTACCGCGGTGAGGATCCGCCGCTTCTGCGCGACATCGAGCCTTCGCGCGTCATCACCTTGAGCTCGTTCAGCAAGCTGCTGAGTCCCGGCATCCGGGTGGGCTTCATGATCGCCCCCTCCGAGCTGATCGGCGGCGTGACCAAACTGGGGGAGGACACCTACCTCTCGCCGGTGTTACCAACTCAGGCCGCGGTCGCAGAGTACCTGCGGCGGGGCTTGCTCGAACCGAACATCGAGCGGCTGAAGGACTTATACCGGCCCCGCTGGCAGGCGATGGCCGATGCGGTGCGCCGCGAACTGCCCGCCGCACAGACCTTCATCCCGGACGGCGGCTTCTTCGTGAGCGTGATGTTGCCGGATGGCGCCGATACCGACGATCTGGTCGGCCGGGCGATGGAGCGTGGGCTGGTGCTCACCCCCGGAGCGGCGTTCTTCGCGGACCCTGACGACGGCGAAGTGACACCAGGCGACAGGTTCGTGCGGTTGCCGTTCTGCGCGGTGACGCCAGAGCAGATCGAGGAGGGCGTGCGGAGGCTGGCGAGCCTGCTCTGATAGCGGCATGCAGATAGGTCGCCCATTCTGCATGCCGGGCTTCAGGCATCAGGTTTCAGGCTTCAACCTTTTTCTTTGCTGATGGCTCGTCGTGCACAATGCCTGTGCGGCCTCATGCACGGCGCCGTGGGGCAAACGGGGTGAAGTATGGCGCTCTGCGCACACCCCCTCGAGGGTGTAGCATCTCCCCGTGGGAGAGTACGCTTCGTACCCGGGCGATAGCCGCTCGGAGATTAGAGGACACGCCACCGTGGTGGAGGCTTGCCCGAAGATCACGAGCGCTCGAGGGAGTTCAGAGCACCCGAGGCGGGAGTTCCGGAGGTAGGAGGCTTGGGAGACGCATGGCTTCTAATAGCTGTTCTCGCCATTGTTGGCGCCGTCCTCGGGGCTACGGTCGTCCTGCTGCTGATCCTGGATTCGGCGGTAGAGGTGGTGAGGTTACAGCTCGTTACGGGCCGCGGGCCAGCCGCGAGCCTGGCGCGCCGACTGCGACTCCCGCTTGTAGCTCTGCTGCCTTCGGTCATGTTCGGTTCTCTCGCGGGAGTTACTACCGAGTCACTGATAGCGGGCGTTGCCACACTCGTCGTTATCGCAGGGGCAATGATGGCGGTCCTCTTGGTACTAAGCCGCTGAGGAGAGCGAATGAGACTCGCGACGCACATGGGAGGCCAAAACTCACGAGCTTTGGCGGCCCCGTGGTTTTCGACCCCGCCTGCGAAGTAGCTTCCAGTCTACGGACTCGAGGAACTAGAGCAGGGAGAAGTGCGTGCCCCCGGGGAGCCCCGGTACACCACAACCTTGACCTGCCCCGCACCTGACGATTAGAATGCTTTGTGTAATATGTGTGCGGGTGGAAGCTAGTCGGTCACAGTAACCGGCGACAGGGGAGGTGCGGTTGATGGACGATGAACGCGTAGTTCACGCAACAGAACATCCGGATCTAAGACGCGCGATCGGACCGTGGTTGTTGTTCTTCTTCGTCCTCGGTGACATTGTAGGCGCCGGTATCTACGCATTGGTAGGAGAGGTAGGGGCCGTCGTTGGCGGCGCCATCTGGGCCGCGTTCCTGTTCTCCTTTATCCTCGCCATCTTCACGGCGGGTTCCTACGCCGAGCTCGTAACCAAGTATCCCCGGGCGGGTGGGGCCGCCACTTACGTCAACAACGCCTTCAGAATACCCTTCGTAAGCTTCATGGTGGCCTTCGCGGTGATGGCCGCCGGGATCACGTCGGCATGTACCCTCACCCTCGCTTTCAGCGGCGACTACCTGAGTCAGTTCGTCGGCATACCTAGCCTCATCGCCGCAGTCTTGTTTATGATCACGCTCGGGCTGATCAACTTCTACGGCATCTCCGAGTCGGTCAAGATCAACGTGGTTTTGACGTGCGTCGAGTTAACGGGGCTGCTCCTGATCATCCTCATAGGCTTCGCGACGGTTGGCGCTGGCCAGGCTGACCCGGGGCGCGCCTTCGAGTTCAAGGAAGGGGCCAGCGTGCTCACCGCCCTCCTTGGCGGGACGGTCCTGGCGTTCTACGCCCTGATCGGCTTCGACGACTCGGTCAACGTGGCCGAGGAGACCCGGCACCCGAGCAGAAATTATCCGCGCGCCATCTTCGGCGGTCTGCTCGCCGCCGGCGTGATCTACCTGCTCGTCACCATCACCGCCTCGATGGTGGTACCGAC
>DASZKL010000147.1:0-6938 GCA_035947015.1 Rubrobacteraceae bacterium | reverse complement strand
AATCCTCGCAGCCGTGGCAGGGGTGGGGCTGCTCGTCCTCTTCGTCGGCGGGGCGGTGTTTTACCTGTCGTGGAGCGATTGCCTCGGCGGAGAGAGGGCCACCTTGGAGGAGTTCCCCCACTACGCCGAGCCCGAGAGTGGCCCGCGCCCCTTGCAGGGTACATGCGAGGTTCGCTACACCACCGAGGCCAGCAGGAAGGAGGTCTTGGGCTACTACGACGAGCGGCTCCGGAAGAATGGCTGGGAAGTGCTGGGGTTTCACACCTCGTACCTCCCCAAGGGGATGAAGGAGGAAGAAGCCACAGGCAAACGACTGTCGGACCTATGGGAACTCCCACAATCGGCGGGAGGCGCCCTCGTTGCCTATCGGGACGGTTATAGGTACTGGGTCGAATACTACCCACCAAGCAAGGAGGACCCGGACGTGCCGGACGATGAGGCCCTCGTGACGGCCTCTGTCAGCGAGGGGGGTAGACCGGGCGGTTTCCGTAATTAGGAAGCAGTGGCGGGTAGCGTCTACATCGAGAGGTGGGGAAGCCATGAGAGCAACGAACGTGATGCGGTTCGTCGTCTTCGGAGCGGTAGGCTTCGGTATAGGTTGGGTCGTCGCCGGACTTTTCAACACTGCCTTGGTCGGCATCACCGAGCCGATGTTTCCGCCCGGGCGTGGAGCAGAGCCGCCACCTGGGTGGGTTACGTGGCCACCGTATTTCACGTATTTCCTTGCGGGGGCATGCGGGGGGGCGGGGATAGGGCTGGCCATAGGTGGTTGGAAGAGGGTAGTCGCCCTGGCTATAGCCGGTGGCGTGGGATTCGGAGTGAGTTTCTTCCTCCTCTTCGTCGTGGCGTTCTTGTTTGGCTTGCCTGAGGTGGGGATTGCGATGGGCGTGGGGTTATTCGGGGGCGTATTGTTGGGACTGACCTTCGGAGACTGGAAGAGAGTGGTGTTTCTTGGGTTAGCGGGCTTGCTAGGCTTCGGTATAGGAGGAGCAATTACTGGAGCCTTGCGGATGCCATTCGCGCTCTTTCCTTTCTTCGCCGAGTTCGTCGAGCTATGGCAATCTCCCTTGTTACTGCTGCAACACGCACTAGTGCAGGCTATGGTCGGTCTTATCGGTGGAGCATTGTTAGGAGCAGCACTCGGATACCTGGAAATGCGTGGGCTGGCCCAAGAGCAAAGGCCAAGAGTTAGATAGACCTCAACAGAAGCACAGAAGCTACTCCGGGCGAATACACGCCAACGTATATCCCCGCTCCTTGACCAGCGAGTGGTTCTGCGCTGGGGCTAAGGAGAGGTAAGCTCCGCAACGCTCTCTGATGCTTCTGGCCAAAACGTTGCTCAAGAAATGGCCACCTGGCAGATGGTATATGAGCCTCGCGTTCGTCCATTATTGGCAACAATCTAAGCTGAGCCACGTCAAAGAAAGGAGAAGAAGATGGCTCAAGTGGTTTCCGGTGCCACAGGTACCGAGGCGAACGTCCACGTGACGGGACGGAGGGTACTTGCCACCCTCGCGGACGGTATCGCGCTGGGGTTGGTCTTCGCGTTGATGTCGATGCTCTTCGGGTCAAGTTCGGCTCAGGGCGGTCAGGTTAGCGGCTCACTGGAAGGTTTCTCGGCTCTAGTTTATTTCGTACTGGTGTTCGCCTACTACATCCTTATGGAGGGCTACCTGGGCCAGACTATAGGCAAGATGCTGCTTGGCATAAAGGTAGTCAGGGAGGACAACGGCGGGGTACCAGGCATTCAGACTGCGGCCATAAGGACCGTGCTGCGCCTCATAGACGGCTTCTTCTTCTACTTGGTGGCCTTCATTAGCGTGCTGGCCTCAGGCAAGAATCAGCGCCTTGGGGATATGGTTGCCCACACCCTCGTCGTCAGGACGTGAGCTAAAGGGCGATGTCAGGACCGGAGTCTAAATGCAAGGCTCCGGTCCTACGCATGCCCGACGTATGCCACCGCTCCCCCATTCAAGAGCAATACGTTAGAGCCTACTGAGGCCGGGACGTGGGCGAAGATGTACCACCTATTTGCTTACGAGAGAGACGCCTTCATGGAGCGCTACCACAAGCGTTCCAACATAGAGACGGCGTTCAGCATGATTAAAGGCAAGTTCGGGAGCGCCTTGCGCTCCAAGAGCGATACAGGGCAGATAAACGAAGTGCTCTGCAAGGTGTTGGCGCACAACATCTGTGTGCTGATATAGGCGATGCACGCGCTGAACATCCACCCAATCTTCAGCGACCTGCAAATGAGCGCGGGCCGGGAAAGTTAGGGAGACCCCGGCCCGTAAATGGTGGGGCGGTCAAAGGGTAAAAGCCCGCCCCAGTTGTGCGAGACCATCTTACACCCAGGCGATTTTTAGTGCAGAAATCCAGCCTGAACCAAAAATCGCCCCGAGAGACCATTTTGGGTGCAAGGCCGGTCGCACCGGGAAAGCGAGACCTCCAAGAGGGTGTCCCTGGTGCCTTTGTCTCGCGTATCGTCCCTTGTTCGCATCCTCTACGCGTTTTTTCGCAAGAGGTAATGCGCTTGCGGCGAAAGCCCCGGACCCTGATCCCGGTGGGCCACTCTCTGCCGCCAGCTACAAGGCTGGCTCTTTCATGCCAGAAACAGAACGGCGAAACTTGCCCCCACCGCCGCGCCGACGAGCGTTTCGGGGACCGTGTGCGCGCCGAGAGCGACCCTGGCCCAGACGACGAGCGGCAACGCGGTGGCGAAGATCCATCCCAGAGATCCGAGCAGCAAGAGAGCTGCGGTGGCGGCGTGCCCGGCTACAGCGCAGTGGGCGCTGGCCTTGAAGAACAGTGTGACGAGAGCGACGGTAGCGCTCGCGAGGCCCATCGAGATCGTCATCCGCAAAAGCTCCTCTGGAGCGTCGAGTAGCACCAGAGCGCCGAGCAAAGCAACGAAGGCCGCTAGCAGGAACACGGCGGGTGTGAGACGTTCTGCGCGGGCCGAGATCCAGAAGTCCCCCACCCGCGAGTAACGCCGCATAAAGACCACGTACCCGGCGACCGCTGCAGCCGCGAGGAGCTCGAGCACCACGTAGAGCAGCGCCCTGAAGGCGTCAACTTCCGAGAAGGCCACCAGAGAGTAGAGCGTAGTGAAGACAACGAAAGGGTTGAGCACGTTGGTAATGGCGCGGGCGAGGGTCCTGGCGACCATAAGGGGTAGAATCTAGCATGTGCATCCGGGGCGCACACCCGAGGAGGAGACCCGCGCGCTCTGGTACGAGCTGGGGAGCCTCTACGCGGGCGCGGGCGGCAGCGGACACAGAGCGACGAAGCTGGGCTTCACGGTCGTCTGCGTCGTCGGGGCGCTGGTTTTGCTTTCGGCGCCTCTTCTGGGCACGGCGTGGGCCGGACCCTTCGCGCCTGCGATACCGGTGGCTGCAGGGCTACTTTCGGGGAGTGGTCTCTTCGTTTGGGAACGCACGAAGGTGCGAAGGCGAACTGACGCCCTAGGGCGAACCCTCTCCGAGAGGGGGCTCGACGCTGAGCGCCCGGCGAAGGAGGGCCTCGGTGCGTACCACGACACCCAGCTAATCTTGCTGAGAAGCGAGTACGAGTATCTGCGCCTGCGCGGGGCCGAGAAGTCCGCCCGCCTCTTCGAGGAAACGTTCGGCTTCACCACGGAGGACCCTTTCGAGACCGGGCCTCTGAACGTCACCCCGGACACGGAAGGGATGCTACTGCTGCGGGAGCGCTGGGAGCGGCGGCTCGCGGCGAGAAGGCAGCACGGGATGGAGCCGCCCGCGCTGGGGATGAGGGAAGACCTCGCCTACAGCGTCTTCCCGAGGGAGATGACTTTGGCGGAAGAGCTGGCGACGCGGCGGGCGTACCTGGGCATCTCGCGCGAGCTTCTCCTCAAGCGTTACGGCCGGGAGCCGGGTAGAGAGAAGGATCACCTGCCCGACGCCATCAGGCGTCGGATGGAGCGGGACCTCAGCGAGTACGCGGCGCTCACAGAGAGGCAAGCCCGGCGGTCGTGACCCGAAGCCAGATCAGGGCCAAAGAGATAGGCACGAAGCTCGCCACAGCGGTGATCACGGCCGTGAGGAACGAGGTCCGATAGACAAACCGAACTCCGATCCCCATCAAGACCATCATGGCGTACGTTATGGCGAAGGCACCCACTATGGGTACCCAGGCCAGGGTAAGAGCCCCGAAAGCGTAGGCTGCCATGCGATACACCTCCCGGAAGCTCGCCACCTTCCCGACGAATGTCCTTATGGAGAGTAGGTAGACTCCGGCTACCACGCCCACGGCGAGCGGCGAGAGCAGAGCGAAGACCAGGGCCTCCAGCGCCGTCAGCCCCACTTCTCCCGCGCTCACCTCTCCGAAGAGAAGGTTGGAGGCGATCGCCACCGCCGCGGTGAGAACGCCTGTCACCGTGCCGACCAGCAGCACGAAGACCGTCGGCTCCCTCATCGGTCCCTCGGCCGAGAAGCCCACGAAGAAGCTCCTCGGGGAGAAGATGACGGCCCCGATTACCGCGAGGGCGCTCGGCAAGGGACGCTCCAGACTGAACTCCGGGGCTTCGGTGTTACGCACATTGCGATTATACAAGCGGTTGTCCACGGAGCGGATCAACTATTTTCCGGGTCGATTGAACCTGCAGGATCTGTCAACCGTAACAAAAAACACGGGTGGTTCTTGTCAAATCGCCGCGCGAAAATTAGACTTAGAGTCCCTACGGTAGGGTACGGAGAGGGATCGCAAGAGTGTTCGCGTTGTTTGTAGTGGTATTGTTGGCGGTAGAGGTCGTCGCCCTCATCGTGCTCGCGATGGTGGCAACGGACGTGCCGGTCCTGACCCTCGTTCCGGGTATCCCGCTGACGTTCCTCGTCGCCCTTCTCGCTCGCCGCTGGTTCGACAGCGTGGCCTACAGGATGCGTCGGCTCTCACCCGAGGCGATAGCAGCTCAGAGGACCCGGCGTCCGGCTACCGACTCGCCCGAGGACCTCTCCCGGTCTATCGTCGAGCGCGCGACGGAGATCCGACGGACTCTAGCGGAGTCGCCCTCAGAGATTAGGGTCGAGATGTGTACCTTGGGCTACAGGGCGTGCGTGAACGACATGATCACGCTGACCCACCTCGCCAACGAGGAGTTCCCGAGAGCCAACTTCTTGAGGCGTTTGAGACTTCGCAGAGCCCGCAAGAAGGCGACCGACGCGCTCGCCGGGGCCAGGGAGGCCCTTCCGCCGGGCGCACTGCGCGCCACGCGGCAAGAGCATCAATAGCCTCTAAGCACGCCTCCTCCCTACGGTCGTCGGCTTGTCAGCACGGCGCTTCGCGCCTTTCAGCACGCTCAGCCCTTTTAGGGCTCCGCTTGTCAGCACGCTTCGGGCCTTTTCAAGGCCCTCGCTTTCAGCTAGGAGGTTTCAGGCATCAGGCAACAGGTAAATTACTGATGCCTCCTACTGACAAGCCTGCGAAGCAGGCGTGCTGACAAGTCCCCTATAGGGGACGTGCTGACAAGCGGAGGCGAAGCCGGAGCGTGCTAATTAACTATACAGCAACTATCTCTTTTACCTCGGGCACCTCGCGCTTGATCAGGCTCTCTATAGCGTAGGCGAAGTCCAGCTGCGAGAGCGGACACCCCTTGCAGGCCCCGATCATCTGGATACTGATCGAGCCGCTCTCCTCGTCGCACGCGACGACCCGGGCATCTCCCCCGTCGGCCCGCATCGCCGGGCGCACCTTGTCCAGCGCCTCCTCGACCCGGCTCTGCATGTCGCGCTTCTCGGTCATCGCTCCATGCCGATTATATACGAGTATCCGAACCGATCTTCACCCGCCCCGGTAGTAGAATGGAGGCGCCAACTCGAGCGAACCCGCACGGCGGAAGGAGGCGCATGGACAGCGAAGATCAGCGGACCCTTCTGGTCATCGAAGCCCCGCAACACGACGCGACAGCCTACCATCTCTCGGGGTTCCTGGCCCCGGACCCCGTTATCTGCATCCGGGCGATCGGCAAGAAATATCTCGCCGTCTCGGCCCTGGAGTACGGACGGGCCGAGAAGGAAGCGCCCGTTGACGAACTCATCTCCTTCGATGAGCTCGACCTCACGCGGCTCGCCCGCGAGCTGAGGAGCGGCGCTCGCGCCTTCGCTGCGGCAACGGCCAATCTCCTGCACAGGGTCGGGCTGGAGAACTCGCCCGTTACCGTGCCGCCGCAATTCGGGGTCGCCTACGCCGACGAACTCAGGGCAAGGGGGGTCAAGATCGAGCCCGACGGCAGGCTCTTCGCCGACCTGAGACGCATCAAGACGCAGCAGGAGATCTCGCACATCGAGGTAGCCCAGGGGGCACTCGAAGGGGCCTGCGCCCACGCTGCAGGCATACTCGAAGAGGCCGAGATCTCCGGCGACGGCACGCTCAGGTGGCGCGGGGAGACCCTCACGAGCGAGCTCCTGCGCTCCGAGATAGACATCGATCTCCTCAGGCGTGGGTGCGCCGCCGACGAAGGCACCATAGCAGCCGGGGGGCCGCAGGCCGCCGACCCGCACGATAGGGGCAGTGGGCCGCTCAGGGCGGGGGAGCCGATCATCATCGACATCTTCCCCCGCGACCAGAAGAGCCGCTACTACGCCGACATGACCCGCACCTTCGTCAAGGGCGCGCCGGATGCAGAGCTAGAAAGGATGTACGACGCCGTGCTCGAGGCTCAGGAGACAGCCCTCTCGATGATAAGGGCCGGGGTAAACGGCCACGACGTCCACGACAAGGTCTCGAATATCTTGCACGAGAAGGGCTACAAGACCGGCAAGCACGACCAGAAGCCCGGGGAGCCGCTGACACAGGGCTTTTTCCACGGTACCGGGCACGGGGTGGGGCTCGAGGTCCACGAAGCCCCCCGCATCTCGACAGTCGACGAGGAGCTAAAGTCGGGCGACGTGGTCACGGTCGAGCCCGGCCTCTACGAGCCGGGG
>DASZKL010000146.1:0-11498 GCA_035947015.1 Rubrobacteraceae bacterium | reverse complement strand
AGCAC
Organism: Rubrobacteraceae bacterium; assembly: GCA_035947015.1. Classification (GTDB taxonomy): domain Bacteria; phylum Actinomycetota; class Rubrobacteria; order Rubrobacterales; family Rubrobacteraceae; genus JALYGY01. Next base: position 11,493 of record DASZKL010000146.1, on the reverse strand, counting down.
GCCGAAGGAGATCCCGAGTACGAGCGTGGCGAGGGCGAACGGTACGGACGCCCGCGCTCCGGCGAGGTACGATCCCTTACCCTCTGGTCTCTCGCTCTCCACCCCGTCCATCACCGACTGTCGATTCACAAGGCCTACCTAAGACGACTCAAGAGTTCAACTTTATTAGACTGGATTCCCGCGGGAAGCTACCCTCGGGCTACCTTCTGGCCGAAAAAGCTCCGAAGAACGGCACCGTAACGACGCCAAACAAAGCGAAAATCCTTCGCCAGCCGCCCGCAGTATGCTCTTCCAGGCGCTCCAGGGGACGCGCCGCGTCCATCCGCCACTCGTGGAGACCCCACCTGTGGTACCCGGCCTCGCGCGGGTAGTCGCCCACGTTAGGGAAGGGTCGGGCGACTATCTCGGCGACGCCCATCTCCCGCGCAAGCTCCCTGGCCCCGGCGTAGATAGCCCCGGCCAGCTTGCGCTCCTCGGCCCACGGATCAGCGACCAGAAGCCCCAGCGAGAGCCGCTTAGGCTCCGTCCTGTAGCGCATCGCCGCCAGGATCGCACCATCCTTCTCGGCGACTATGTAACGTTCCTCGAAGGCGATCCAACGCGGCGTCCCGTTGAGCTCGAGAAGGTCCGCTATCGCAGGCGCGTCCTCCAGTAGACCCCAGCGAACCTCGACGCCACTCGCACGTAGCTCGGCGCGACCGTTGCCGGACCGCTCCTTGGCCCTCTCCTTGCGCGCCTCGCGCAACTGCCGCGCCAGCCGCCGGTGTTCGGCCTCCCGAACCAGCTCCTCGCGACGCCCCTCCCAAACCGCAATTTCTGACCAATCGTGCACCGCTTACCTCCTACTCTCGTCGATGCGCTATAATTGTCTCAACGAGCTAGGACAATTATAATTGACATAGCGTCATATGACAATAGGATAATCAATGGATTTACAGATAAATCTGAAGAGTCACGTACCGGTACACGTACAGTTGAAGGAGCAGATCAAGCACCTGATTCTGACCGGCACCTTCGAGGTTGGGAGCCGCTTGCCGAGCATCCGGGCTATGGCGGGATTCTTGCGGGTCAACAGGAACACTGTAGCGCGTGTGATGTCCGACCTCGAGCGCGAGGGTTTCGTGGAGAGTCGCCGGGGGAGCGGGGTCTACGTTGTCGAGCCACCGGTAGACGAGGAGGAGTTGAAGCGCCACGAGGTCCTGGAGAGAGTGATGGACCTGGCGGCGGCTCAGGGTGTCTCGGTCGAGGAGCTGGGCTACGCGCTACTGGCGCGGGCTGGGGTCAAACCCCAGGAGAAGACGCCTATATTGTTCGTCGAGTGCACGTCGCCGGAGCTGGATCAGTTCTCTGCCGACCTCGAGGAGCAGCTCCCTGTCGAGGTCGAGAAGGTGCTCGTCGAGGACCTTCCGGCCAGGCTATCGCGTGAGGAGGAGCCGCCGTGGCGCATGGCGGTCACTACCTTTTTCCACATCCACGAGGTGCAGGAGATGATGGAGCCGCTCGGGATAGAGACGGTAGCGCTCCTGGCCGAGGCCAACCTCAAGAGCCTGCAGCGCCTCACCGAGCTCTCGGCTGGCACCCCGGTAGCGGTCGTGGGTTGGGGTCGGACGTGCATGGAGAACCTCTCGCGCTCCATCGAGGGCGCTGGCCTCGAGCACCTGAACTTGATCCAGCTCTACGTGGATGAGAGCCCGAAAGAGGTCAGGCCCACCCTCGATGGGGTCGAGGCGGTGGTGTGCGCCACCATCACGGCAAATAAGCTCCGCGAACTCGGCATCCCGGAGGAGCTAGAGATCATCGAAGAGGATCGCACCCTGGACAAGGGAGGCATCGAGATGCTGGGGCGTATGCTCCGCCAGCTACCGCGGACCGAGCGGGGAGCGGAAGAAAGTTAGCCTAGGAGCCGGGCGGCGATCGTGGATCTGATGAGCCTAGAGGAGCAGGTAGACAGGGAGTTCGCCACTGCCAGGCGCAGGGCTTGGGTGCGGAGACTCGGACGGTTGTTGTTCGGGAGGCCGGCGAGCGGCACGCTCCAATCCTTCGAAGAGACGCGGCATGTGGCCGGGGCCCGTGGCGGCGTACGACGTGGCAGGCGAACGGTGGAGACGTCCCGCATCGTCGGCAGCGCCGGCAAGAACGAATGGTTCGACGAGGAGTTCATGCCGCTGCACGACGCCTCACGCGAGAGATGGAAGCGGATCGACCGGGCGTTCCGGCTCGGACACGAGTTGCCCCCCGTGAGCCTCTACCAGTTGGGCGGCATCTACTTCGTGCAGGACGGCCACCACCGGGTTAGCGTAGCCCGCCTCCACGGTGTCGAATGGATGGACGCCGAGGTTACGGAGTTCTGGTCGCCGAGGGGCCAGGCTGCTGTGTCGGGCCGCGAAAGGGGCGCAGCGGCGACGCCCGCTCGGTGAAGTCCGCGACCAGGTCCACTCAGGTCCGCGTGTTGAAGCGGTTCATCGCAGCTTCGGGACCGTCCTCGACGACGGCCTCGACCGCGTCTGCGGCCCTCGGTATTGCCTCCCTGACAACTGCATCCATCTTACCCAGTACGTAGTCAGTTACGCCCACGCCGACGGGCGGGCGTCCGATGCCGACGCGCACCCTGACGAAGTCGGGTCCCAGGTGCTGGATAACGGAGCGCAGGCCGTTGTGGCCGCCGGCACCGCCGCCGACCTTCACGCGGACGTCGCCGGGCGGGAGGTCGAGGTCGTCGTGGACCAGGATCAGGCCCTCCGTCCCGTACCCGGCGAGCGCCGACCCCGAGTTGTTCATGAACGTCGTCGGCTTCAGAAGGGTTGCCTCTCTGGAGCCGACGCTAACCTGGGCGGCCTCGGTCCTCTTCCTCTTGCGCCAGGGTCCGCCGTGCCGGCGGGCGAGCTCGTCGGCGACGAGTGCGCCGACGTTGTGGCGGGTGCGTTCGTAGGAGCGGCCCGGGTTTCCGAGGCCGACGACGACGGGGGATCCGCTCGGAGGAGCCCCGTCGGTATCTCGCTTCCTAAATCGGTCGAAGAAGGAACGTACCAGTTGTTATGCCTGGAGGTTCTGGTCCGCGGGGCCCTCTCCCTCCTCGGGAGAAGGCTCCTCCTCGCCCTCGGCTTCCTCCTCGGCGCCCTCGACGGGCTCGGCTTCCTCGGCCTCCTCCTCGACGACGCCGGCGGCCTCGAGGTCCTCCTCTGTGATCTCGGTCGGCGTCGTTACGGTAACGGCGACCTCCTCGGGGTCCGAGATCAAGGTCACCCCCTCAGGGAGCGTCAAGTCAGCGAGGGTGAGGTTCTCGCCCATCCCCAATGAAGAGACGTCGATCGTCAGTTCTTGCGGTATGTCGCCAGGGAGGCTCTCGATCCGCACCTCGTAGGCGACCTGTTGCAGGACGCCGCCCTCCTCGGCACCCGGCGACTCGCCGTCGACGTGGAGCGGCACCGTAACCTCGATTCGCTCCTGCATGTTCACGGGGGCGAAGTCCACGTGGATCAGACGTCCCGTCACAGGGTCGCGCTGCACGTCCACGATGCGGGCCGTCGAGCCGCCCGCCCCGATGTCTAAGTCGTAGAGGGCGTTGTCCCCGAGGTGGTGGAGGGTGTAATCCACGATCTTCGATGGAACCGAGAGCGGCTTGCTCTGCCCGTCCCCGTCGCCGTAGAGGACGGCCGGGACCATCCCCGAAGCCCTCAGGCGCCGGGCTGCGTTCTTGCCCCGCTCCTCGCGCTCTGTAGCCTGTATGTCAACGTTGTCTGCCATCTCACTTCTCCCAACAAATTTCTACTAGAAAAGCTGGTTCTCGCCCATAAAGACCGCGCTAACCGACTCGTCCGTGAAGACGTTCCTTATGGTACTCGCCAGGATAGGCGCGATCGAAAGCGTTCTAATCTTAGACCGCGGCTCCCCCTCCTTCAAGGGCAGCGTGTCCGTGACTACTACCTCTTTGAGGGGGGAGGCTTCGATCCGCTCGTAGGCGTCGTCCGAGAACACCGCGTGCGTCGCGCACGCGTATGCCTCGGTGGCTCCCTCCTCGATCAGGCGCTCCGCCGCGTTGCACAGGGTGCCGCCCCGGTCGATGATGTCGTCTATCATGATGACGCGCTTGCCGACCACGTCTCCGATGACGTGTGTCACCTCAGAGGTGCCCGGTTCACGGCGCATCTTGTTCACGATCGCCCACGGCAGGCCGAGGTGGTCGGCCAGTCGCTTGGCTACCTTCACCTCGCCCGTGTCCGGGGCGACTACAACTGCATCTATGGCGTCATGGAACCCCGCGTCCCTGAAGTAGTCCACGAAGGTGTGCATAGCCGTCAGGTGGTCCACAGGGAAGCTGAAGAAGCCCTCGATCTGCCCGACGTGCAGATCCATCGTCATTATCCGTTCGGCTCCGGCGACCTGGATCATGTTCGCAACCAGCCGCGCCGTTATGGGCTCCCGGGGTTTGCTCTTCCTGTCCTGCCTGGAGTAGGCGTACCACGGGATAACCGCCGTTATCCTCTTGGCCGAGGCCCTCTTGGCGGCGTCGATCATGATGAGTAGCTGCATGAGGTTGCGGTTGACCGGCTCCCCCAGAGACTGGACTATGAAGACGTCTGCCCCGCGCACGGAATCGAGATAGCGGGCGTACATCTCTCCGCCCGAGAACCGCATGAGCTCCACGCCGCCGAGATCTATGTCCAACCGGTCGGCTATCCGATCGGCGAGCTCGGGATAGCCCTGCCCGGAGAAGAGCATCAGGCGCTTCTCGGTAGTCTGCCTCAGGTAGCCGTTCTCCACGCGCTAGTCCTCCGTTTCGGTCTCTGGCCGCCCGCGTTCCCTCCCTGGAGCGTCACGGATCACGCGCGCCGGCATCCCGACGGCGAGCTTGCCCGGTGGGATGTCCTTGTTGACCACGCTTCCGGCCCCCAGGTAGGCACCTTCGCCTATTGTAACCGGAGCGATAAGGTTCGTGTTGACCCCGGTAAAGGCCTTGTCGCCGATCTTGGTCCGGTTCTTGTTGACGCCGTCGTAGTTGGCGGTGATGGTGCCGGCCCCGAGATTGGCGTCCTCCCCGATCTCCGCGTCGCCCACGTAGGAGAGGTGAGGAATCTTGCTCCCGCGGCCCACCCGCGTGTTCTTTACCTCGCAGTACGCCCCAACCTTCACCTCGGGCCCAAGGACCGTTCCAGGCCTCAAGAAGGCGTAGGGACCGACGCTCGCCCCCGGTCCCACCTCGGCTCCCCTACCCACCGAGTGCTCGACGCGCGCCCCGTCGGCCACGACCGTGTCGAGCAAATCCGTGGAGGGGCCGATCACGCAGTCCGAACCTATCTTCGTGCTCCCCCGCAGAAAGGTGCCTGGCAGGATCACCGTGTCGCGTCCGATCTCCACGCTGGCCTCGATGTGAGTCGAGACCGGGTCCCGAACCGTGACCCCTTCCCTCATGTGGGCGTCCAGGATGCGGCGCCTCAGGATCTCCTCCGCCCGCGCCAGTTGCGAGCGGTCGTTGACCAGGTTCGCCTCGTCGGGGTTCTTCAGGCGGTAAGTAACGGCCCGGCTCCTCCGGCCGATGATCTCGAGGACGTCGGTCAGGTAGAGCTCGCCTTTCTCGTTATCCGAGGCAACCTCGCTGAGGGCGTCCCTGACCTCAGAGAGTTCGAACGCGTAGAGACCCAGGTTTACCAGCCCGATCTCCCTCTCGGCATCGGTCGTGTCCCTCTCTTCGACTATCCTCACGACACCCGCGTCCTCGACGACCCGGCCCAAACCGCTCGGATCGTCGAGCTCGGCAACGAGCACGGTCGCCCCTACCCCCGCCGAGCGGTGCCTCTCGACCAGCTCATTGAGCGTCCGCTCCGAGATGAGCGGCCCGTCGCCGTTGACAACGAGGAGCATGCCCCCCTCTTCGCCCTCGAGGGCTCCAAGGGCGACGCGGACGGCATCCCCGGTGCCGAGCTGCTCCTTCTGAACGACGGGCTCGGCGTCCTCGGGGAGAGCCGCCTCCACGAGTTCGGCCTGGTGGCCCACGACGACCAGGAGCCTCTCGGGCACGAGGGGCCTTATGGCCTCGATGACGTAGTTGACCATCGGCACCCCGCAAAGGGTGTGCAGCACCTTCGCCCGGTTCGACTTCATCCGGGTCCCCTTGCCGGCCGCCAGAACCACGGCGAAGACCGGCGCCAAAGTTCCTCCCTCGGACATGAACTCTTGCGGCTCCTCGGGTCTACTCGCTGATGGCCGCGCACTCACGGCTGGGGCGGCAGGATTCGAACCTGCGATCCCGGGACCAAAACCCGGTGCCTTGCCACTTGGCTACGCCCCAGTATCGCTTTGCGCCCGCGCCGCCGCGATTATACCGGAGCCGGTCTGAGCCGTCAGGTCTGCGACAACCTAGTGCGCCTCTACCCCACGAGGCACGGGCTCGAAGATCCCGATGTACGGGGAACGTAGCCTCGCCTTACGGGCTTCGTCTTCGCTCTCGAAGATGCCGTAGACGGCCGTCCCGGTCCCGGTCATGGCTGCGCCCAGAGCTCCCATTCCCATCAAGTTCTCTCTATAGACCCTCACCTCGGGCACGAACCCCGCTGTGACGTGCTCGAGGTCGTTGCCGACGGCCCTGGCGAGCGCGGGGAGGTCCCCCGAGCGCAGCGCCGCGACAACCGCTTTGACTGACGCTGCTCCCCTCCCCGGACACGCGTCGTAGGCGCGGTAGACCCCGCCCGTGCTTGCGCCTCGTTCGGGCTTGGCGATGAGCAGGTGGTGGACAGGCGGCGCAGGCAGAGCGGTCAGGATATCCCCCACACCCTCAGCCAGCGCCGTGCCGCCAGCGAGCGCGAAAGGCACGTCGGCCCCGATCCGGCTCGCCAGATCGCGCAGCTCCGCATGGTCTAGTTCCAGGCTGAAGAGCTCGTTCAGCCCGTACAGAGTAGCCGCGGCATCAGCCGATCCACCCCCGAGTCCCGCCTCGGCTGGTATCTTCTTGTGGAGCCTTATCCTTACCGGAAGCGCGGCGCCAGACAATTCGCACAGCAGTCGCCAGGCCCTGTAGACGGTGTTGTGCTCGGGCGGTCCTACCTCCGCCACTTCCGGCTCGACGCGCAGCTCGAATCTACCCCCCGAACGCTCGATCTCGACCTCGTCAGCGAGCGAGATGCTCTGCAGGACGCTCGAGATCCCGTGGTAGCCGTCGTCCCGCAGGGCCAGTACCTCCAGGGCGTAGTTGACCTTGGCGAACGCCCGCATACGCACCTTCAAAGCGCCCACGACACCGCCCGATACAGCGCCACGAAATCTTCGGTACCGAGCTCCTCGGCCCTGGCATCAGGCCCGTACCCTAGTGCGCCGAGAATGCGTGGCGCCTCCCCGCGAGCCGGCTCGGGAAGATTGTTGACCAGACGTTTGCGGCGGCTCCTGAAGAGGGCGAGGACCAGGTCCTTCACGCCCCCGTACTCGGCGGGCTCCGGACCTGGTCTCCGGCGCTCCATGTCCACGACGGCTGAGTATACGCGCGGCGGCGGGTCGAAGACGTTGGGTGAGACCTTGCGGGCGATGCTCACCTCGGCGAGAAGCTGGACCAGCACGGCGTAGGCCCCGTAATCCTTGGTCCCTCGTGAGGCCGCCATGCGACGCGCCACCTCCAGCTGCACCATGAAACGCAAGGAGTCAAGGTAGCGAGCCTCCTCCAGGAGCATGAGGACGAGGGGCGAGGCTACGTTATATGGCAGGTTTGCGACGAGCTTGTTGGGAGCGGGATCGAGAGCGTCGTAGTCGAAGCGGAGGGCGTCGCCCTCGTGGATCCGGACGTTGTCCCCAACGGCGCCGCGCAGGGTGGAGAGCACGTCCGGGTCGAGCTCGATGGCGTGCACGAGCCTCGCTCTCTGCGCGAGGAAGGTGGTAAGGAAACCTCGCCCCGGGCCGATCTCGAGCACGACGTCCTCGCCGATAACGCCCGCAGCGACGACGCGTGCGGTGTTGGGGTCCTTGAGGAAGTGCTGTCCGAGGCGTTTCTTCGGAGAGTAGGACAAAGAAGGCGTCAGACCTCGAGCGGCAACCCGAAGAGGTTGCGGGCGTTGCGGGTGGTCCGGATGGCGAGCTCCTCGTCTTCGACGCCCAGCCGCTCGGCGACGAAGCGTGCGGTGTGGACGACGTTCTTGGGCGCGTTCTTCTTCCCGCGCACCGGTTGGGGGCTCAGGTAGGGTGCGTCGGTCTCGACGAGGAGCCTGTCTGCGTCCATGAGGCGGAGAACCCTCGCCGTCTCGCTGTTCTCGTAGGTGACGTTGCCGGCCAGGCCGACGTAGTAGCCGCGTTCGGTGGCCTCCCTGACCTCGCGGTCGCCGCCCTCGAAGCAGTGGAGAACGACGGGGACGCGGGCGCTGCCGAGCAAGGCCATAGTGTCCGCGAAGGCCTCGCGGGAGTGGATCACCAGCGGCAGCCTGGTGTCGTTGGCGAGTGAGATCACGTCCTCAAATAGCGCCTGCTGCGCCTCGCTCGAGGCGTAACCCCTGTAGTAGTCGAGCCCGACCTCCCCAAGGGCAACGATACCCGGCGACTCCGAGAGCTCCGCCAGGGCCTCGAGGTCGGTCGCCGTGTAGGTCCCCGCGTTGTGGGGGTGGATCCCCGCCGTCGAATAGACGTTTGGAAGCACCGCCGCGAGCTCAGCGCCCCGCCGCGAGTCCTCCACGTCGGTACCGACGTTCACCACCGCCCCGACCCCGGCCTCCGCCGCGTCTCTCACCGCCTCCTCCGGCTCGATATCTAGCCGCAAAAGGTGCGTGTGCGAGTCAACGAGCATGCGCCTTATCCCCTCTCGGGAGCCCTCACCGGGGGCATTATACAGAGCGCCCGCCGCGGAGGCTCGCGGCGGCCCATCCGCTACTGCTCGTCCTCGGCTCGCGCGGGTCGCATGGCCATCACGTGGCGCCACGGGAAGAACACGGGTCCGCCGACCGGGTCCACCCCCTCCCCACTCAGAACCACACCCCAGTCGTTGATCCCGTCGAGACGCACGACCACCTGATACACACGCCCGCCGAGGACTTCTACCAAGACGTGCTCGCCGATCCACTCTTCTGGCGACTTTCCCGCCGACGGCATGACGCTCCCTTCTCTCCGGCTACGATCCCACCAGCCTGGCGTATATCTCGCCCTTCTTGCGACCCGACTCCCTCGCCGCCCGCGCCGCCGCCCTCGAGGGGCTCTCACCTTTCGCGACGTATCCGCGCGCCAGCTCCACGCTCTCCTCGAAGCTAGCCCTCTCGGCGCCCGTCCCGCCCCGGACGACGAGCACGATCTCGCCCCTGACCCTTTCGGAAAAATGCCGCACCGCCTCCCCAGCCGTTCCCCTGAAGACCTCCTCATGCAGCTTCGTCAGCTCCCGGCACACGGCGACCGGCGCCTCCGCCGGGAGCTCCTCGAGCGTCCTCCCCAACCGGTGCGGTGACTCGAATATTACGAAGGTCGACCTCTCTTCGGGGATGCGGGAGAGGAGATCCGCGCGCTCCTTCCCCCTGCGCGGCGGGAAACCTAGGAAGACCACCGTATCCGCGGGCAATCCGGAGGCCACGAGGGCCGTGATCGGGGCGGATGGGCCGGGGAGCACCTCGACGGCGACGCCGGCTTCGATGCATGCTCCGACCAGACGGTAGCCGGGGTCGGAGACCAGTGGTGTCCCGGCGTCGGAGACGAGCGCGACCCTCTGCACGCGCGCCCTCTCGCTCAGCTCGGGAGCCAGTCGCTCCTCGTTGTGCTCGTGGTAGGCGAGGAGGTCTCTCTGAATGTCGTAACGTTTTAGCAAGCGCCCAGTACGCCGGGTGTCCTCGCAGGCTATAAGATCCGCTTCGCGCAAGCAGCGGAGGGCGCGGAGGGTGATGTCCTCGAGGTTGCCGATCGGGGTCGGGATGACTACGAGGGGCATCCCTCAGTTCCCTAGGAGGTACTCCCCGGAGGCATCCCGGGCGAGGGCCGCTGCGCCGAGAACGCCGGACTCCGGGCCCAGAGTTGCCTCCTTCACCTCGACGAGATCCCGGGAGGGAGGGCGGGCGCGCAGGTAGACCTCCCGACGGGCGGGCTTGAGGATAAGCTCGCCAGCTTCCATGACGCCACCGCCCACGACGACCATCTCGGGGTTGAAGATGTTGACGAACCCCGCGAGCCCGATGCCCAGCCACTGCCCGGCCTCCTCCAGCACCGAGAGGGCGAGCTCATCATCGCCGCGGGCGAGCTCCGTGACATCCTCACCCAGCACCTTCCGCTTGATGGCGAGACGCCCAAGGGCTGAGTTCGGTCTCTCGCTGGCGACCTCTCGACCGCGGCGCCCGATGGCGGTGCCGGAGGCGAGAGCCTCGAGGCAGCCGCGATTGCCGCAGGCGCAGCGGGGACCGGTAGCGTGGACTGTAACGTGACCGAGCTCTCCGCCGGACCCCTGCGCGCCACGCAGCAGGACGCCGTGCGTGATAACACCGCCTCCGATCCCGGTTCCGAGCGTGACGAACACCAGGTGGTCCACCTCGCTACCCGCCCCGAACCTGAACTCGCCCCAGGCGGCGGCGTTGGCGTCGTTCTCGATCGTGAGCGGCAGGCCGATCTTCGACCCAAGCTCCTCTTTGAGCGGGATACCTTCGATCGCTCGCAGGTTCGGCGAGAAGACGACCGTGTTCTTCTGGTCGAGGATCAAGCCCGGCACCGCGAGGCAAACCCCGCCCACGTCGAACCCGCCCCTCACCTCTGCTATCGCCCGCCCTATGCTCTCCACCAGACGCTCCCGCGAGTGCGGCGTCGGGTAGCGCGCCTCGTCGAGGATCTCCCCCTCAGGCGTGACGACACCGGCGGCGATCTTGGTTCCCCCCACGTCGATACCGATGGCGTTCAGCCCTGCCTCCAGTCTACTATCTCGAGCTCCGCCTTCCCCGAGTACCGGCTGCGCCAGACAGTGTAGGCCGCATCGAAAGCCCCCGCGGGCAGACTCTCCGGCTCGCCGGCCACCTTCGCCCTTATGCCTCCCTCGAGCCTGACCAGGTTCATGCCCTCCCAGATCTGACGCGACCCCTCGATCCTCAAGCCCCCCGTGACGAAGACCGGGCGGTAGTTGCCGCTCCCGAACGGGGCGAGCTTCTCGTGCCAGTCGAGCAGGCCGTCCATGACGCTGGAGAGGGGGATCTCCGCATCCACCTCGATGGCCGGGCTGAAGACCTCGGGGTTCTCGGCATGCTGTCTCCTCACCGCCTCGTTGACGCCGGCTACGAAGGCGTCGAAACCTCCCGGCTCCACCGAGAGGCCGGCGGCCCTCCGGTGTCCGCCCCACTCTCCCAACAGGTGCCTTACCGAAAAGAGGGCGCCGTAGAGGTCCACGTCGGTCTCCCCTGCCCTCGCCGAGCCGCCGTAGGAGCCGTCGGCCCGGCGGTTCAGGACCGCCGCCGGCCTTCCCGTCGCGCTAGCGACCTTCCCGGCGACGAGGCCAGCGAGGCCCCCCGTCTCCTCCGTCACCACGACCTTGAAGTCCTGGTCGGGATCCACTTCCGCGAGCGCCTCTGC
>DASZKL010000145.1:0-3448 GCA_035947015.1 Rubrobacteraceae bacterium | reverse complement strand
CGTAGCCTTCACCCGGGCGCGGCGTCCGAACGGGAGGGCCGAGGACGACCCTGCGGTCACCCTCCTGCCAAGCCTCAGTGCGCCCGTGGCGTGCATCGTCGCCAAGAGCTGGAAGCTGCACGTCGAGAAGGTCTTGCGGACTACGCCGGAGGAGAACCTCGAGTCCGTTGGGGACACGGTCGCGTACCTGGCGAGGGCGGGCAAGGAGGTCATCTTCGACGCCGAGCACTACTTCGACGGCTTCCGCGACAACCCCGAATACTCACTCTCTGTCCTGCGGGCGGCCGCCGAAGCGGGTGCCACGACCCTCGTCCTCTGCGACACCAACGGCGGGACACTCCCGACGGAGCTCAAAGCCATCGTCGGGCGCACGGTCAGGGAGTTCCCGGACGTGGAGGTGGGTATCCACACCCACAACGACGCCGGGTGCGGGGTGGCGAACGCGCTGGCTGCGGTCGAGGCGGGGGCGGTGCACGTGCAGGGGACCATAAACGGCGTCGGGGAGCGGTGCGGGAACTGCGACCTCGTCACGACAATAGCCAATTTGCAGCTCAAGATGGGTCTGAAGGTCCTCGAGGACGAGCGTCTCAAGAGGCTCACCGAGACCTCCAACTACGTCGCAGAGCTCATGAACCTCACCCCCGACACGCATCGTCCCTACGTCGGCCGGAGCGCATTCGCCCACAAGGGCGGGCTGCACGTTGACGGTATATCCAAAGACACACGAACCTACGAGCACGTAGCGCCCGAGCGGGTAGGCAACCTCCGACGCACGCCGGTCGGGGAGCTCTCAGGGAAGAACTCGATCCGGGCCAAGGCCGTGGAGTTGGATCTGGAACCGGGGGACGTGGCTGCGGTGCTCTCCGCGATAAAGCAAAGGGAGTACGAGGGCTACCACTACGAGGCCGCGGACGCTTCGCTCGCGCTCTTGATCGGTCGGACCACAGGCGAGGCGAAGCCGCTCTTCGAGCTGGAGAGCTTCCGCATCATCTCCGAGAAGCGGGCCGGCGGCGAGACGACGGTCGAGGCTACTATAAAGCTCTTCGTCAAGGGGCAGCGGGTGATCTCGACCGCAGAGGGGAACGGTCCCGTCAACGCGCTGGATAGGGCCCTGCGAATGGCCATAGAGCCGCATTACCCTGAGCTAAGGGAGATCCACCTCTCCAACTACAAGGTCCGCATACTCGACGAACACCGCGCGACCGCCGCTACCACCCGCGTCCTCATAGATTCGACCGACGGCAAGCGGATGTGGGGCGCCGTCGGGGTCAGCGAGAACATCATCGAGGCCTCCTGGCAGGCGCTCGTGGATGGGCTCGAGTACGGGGTGAGTGGGGGCAGAGAGCGGTAGGAGACCCTCTACTCTCCTAGTCGTTAATCGGGCTGCCGTTGATCCGGACCAGATCTTCGCTGCCGGGTACTACCTGCACGCTGAAGGCGCCGCCTCGAGGGCCGGGCTGTGGGTTCGCGGGGGCCCCGGTGCCGCGGGCTGCGGGTTGGGGAGCCGCGCCGCTCCCGCCGACGGGGGCGTCCGTGGCGTTTCCCCCATCGGGCGCCTGCGGCGGGGTCGATGTGGCGCCAGGCTGCGCGGGCGGCGGCTCCATCTGAGGGGACAGCGTCGCAGAGGGAGTAGCCGTAGCGGCGGGAGAACCCTGCGCCAGCTGGGCTTCGTCCTCTCCGGTTTGCGCCGCTTCTCCGTCATCCTGCGCTCCGGCGCGCTTGTCGGGCTGGGGGTTATCCTTCTTAGCGTCCGTGAGCTGCTCGCCGTCTTCCTGCTGCGGCCGGGAGGGGGTCTTCTCCTCGACGCGGGACACCTGGGAAGGCGCATTGGAGATCATCGGTTCGCGTATCTGCGAGAGTTCCGGCTGGCTTTCCCTCGGGAGGATCAGCGCGAGGGCTACCGCGACCAGGATCAGCACCAGGAACGCTGCCGAGGCCAGGTATATGAGGTTGCCGCCAAAGGGTAACGCCGCTGCCTCGGCGCCCTCTTCATCCTCGGCTCTCTCCTTGCCCTCGGCACCCGCCGCGCCGCCGAGGAAGATCAGGGACCGGTCGAAGTAGTCGCCCCTCGGGGGCTCGACGTGGGCTGGCTCTTGCGGCTCGTGCTGGGATGCCTGCTGGTGTCTGAGTTCGCGGACCAGGGCTTCCCCGTCCAGCTGCAGAAAGTTGGCGTAGGTTCTCAGGGAGCCCTGCACGTATACGGCGGGCAGCACGCCGAAGTTCTCGCGCTCCAGCTCCCCGAGGTACCTGGCGCGGATCTTGGTCGCCTGCTCGACCTGTTTGAGAGAGAGTCCCCGCTCCTTGCGCGCAAGCTCCAGCGTCCTGCCAATCTTCAGCCCCGCGTTACTGCCCTCGCTGCTCATCTTCACCCAAGCCTACCAAAGATTGACATTACTGCCGGGTAACCCCACAGTCTAACGGTAACAGTTGCATCATACCCCCAAAGTGGGTCATCGCCCACCCCGAGAGATGGGATTTCTATCCGCTGGCAGGCGCGCCGGTCCTGTTTGTTTTTGCCTACACCTACGAACGGCGCGAGAGATCGTAGAAGGTACGACGGTCGATCGGCGATACTCTGGCGGTCTCTCCTACGACGGGCGGCTTAGGAGGCCCTGAGAAGATCGCCGCCATGCAGACGAGCTTCCGAGCCTGCGCGGTGGCCCTTGTAGTAGTCGAGCCTATCGGCAGGAGCCTCGAACTCGGCCAGTCGGCCATTCTCGGTGAAGCAGCACTGCAGCCCGTAGCGGCCGTCATTCCAGCCGTACCGATACGCCTTGTTGTTGTTCTTGGCCTTCACCGTGTTCTCCGGGAGACGGGGACGACCTCCGAGCCGCAGGCGGGGCACCTGTAAACCCCGCCGGGGAGGTACCGCATCTCGGGGTGCCCGCAATCGCAAGCGTGGCCCCCCAGAGCGTCTGGCAGGTCGATTATGTGGCGGAGCGTCTCCAAGAGCGGCCCACCGAGGATACCTCCGCAGTATTCGCAGCGAGCCGAATTGTGGCCGAAGGACTGGAGCTCGTGCGCCTCGCAGAAAGGGCAGACGAGGGGGTGCGATGTGGTTGTGTCTGCGTCTCCCATCTCTTCATCCTTTTCGATCATCTGACTCACACATCGGATTATTGGGAGGAACTCCTCGCAATACATCTGCCATACGGCCAACTTTTCTAGGCCAGTTGGCCAGTTTTCAGGCAACGCGCGAAGGAGGGTTCGCGGGTCCGCTACTCGGGCGACCTTCGATTCGACCAGGCGAAACGCCGGGAGCTGGTCCGCCTGGGTATCAGTCGAAGAGTGGGGGCTGCATCCCGCTTCTCTTGCGGAACGCGGCGCTCGAGAGCTTCGGGAAGCGCCCCTCTGCTATACCGGCTCTGCGGCAGCTTATGGAGAACATCTGGGCGATATGGTCGGCGAAGAGACCCTCGCCTCTCATGCGAGACCCGAAGCGAGGGTC
>DASZKL010000144.1:0-1987 GCA_035947015.1 Rubrobacteraceae bacterium | reverse complement strand
ATGTCCAAGACCCTCTACGCCGTGGACGAGCTCTCCGGGTTCATAGTCGCCTGCGCCCTCGTCAGGCCAGAGGGGCTCGAAGGCCTGAAGGCGAAGAGCGTCCGCAAGAAGATGAAGCAGAAAAGCTTCGCCGCCGCCGTGAACAGGGAGGACATAGTGAGGGGCGCCGAGGAGCTCGGCGTAGACCTGAACGAGCACATAGAGTTCGTGGCCCGTGCGCTGCGCGAGAGGAGCGACGTTCTCGGTCTCGCGCCACACGGCGCCTAACGCCCGGCGTACCCTCTGCTAGGATGAGCGTGCTGGCGAGAGGAGGAGCGGCGCGTTGGTTCGGGTGATGGTGGTCTTCGGCGGTCGGAGCGGGGAGCACGAGGTCTCCTTGGCCTCCGCGCGCGCCATCATGGAGGCCCTCGACGGTCGCCAGGACGTCGTCCCCGTGGGCATAACCCGGCAGGGGCGTTGGATCTCCTCCGGCGATCC
Source organism: Rubrobacteraceae bacterium (assembly GCA_035947015.1). GTDB lineage: Bacteria > Actinomycetota > Rubrobacteria > Rubrobacterales > Rubrobacteraceae > JALYGY01. The sequence continues at coordinate 1,510 of DASZKL010000144.1, read as the reverse complement.
CATGCGCCAGCTGGAGTCGAGCAAGGAAGAGGGCTCCCTGGCGAGGACCGAGGAGAAACTGCCGGCAACTCTTGGATCTGTAGACGTGGTCTTCCCGGTACTTCACGGACCTTACGGGGAGGACGGCACGATCCAGGGCATGCTCGAGCTCGCGGGCATCCCCTACGTCGGGAGCGGGGTGCTGGCGAGCGCCATAGGGATGGACAAGCTGACCATGAAGAAGATCTTCGCCCACCATGGTCTCCCGCAAACCGAGTGGCTCGGCCTCACCCGCAAGGAGTGGGAGAAGGACAGGGAGGGCTGGATCCATCAAATCGCGACCACCCTGGGTCATCCGTGCTTCGTCAAGCCCGCGAACCTCGGCTCCAGCGTCGGCATCAGCAGGGCCACCGACGCCGGCGAGCTGAAGCGCGCCCTGGACGACGCGGCAAAGCTCGACAGGCGCCTCATCGTCGAGGCCGGCGTGGACGCCAGGGAGATAGAGGTCTCGGTGCTCGGTAACGAGGGAGCGGAGGTGTCGGTACCGGGCGAGATCATCGTCAAGAGCAACGAGTTCTACGACTACGAGGCCAAGTACTCAGAAGGCGGGATGGAGCTCGTCGTACCCGCCGACATCCCGGCCCACACCGCAACCGAGCTTAGGCGCATGGCCCGCACGGCTTACGAGGCCATAGACGCCGCGGGGATGGCCAGGGTGGATTTCTTCCTCGAACGCGAGACGACCAGGTTGCTCATAAACGAGATCAACACCATCCCCGGCTTCACGCCGACGAGCGTCTACTCGAGGCTCTGGGCCGCCAGCGGCCTCTCCTACGAAGAGCTTCTCGACCGCCTCATACGACTCGCTCTCGAACGTCACGACTCGAACCGCCTAGGGTGAAGCCGTTGTCTAGCCTGTCGATAGCTCTGCTGCAGGATGAAACCACCGGAGAAGAGACCGAGGGTGTGGTCGGGCAGGCTGGAGAGGCCGCCGAGGATGTCGGCCAGGAGACCAAGAGCGAGCTCGGACAGGTCGGAGACTTCTTCGGGGGCATCTACGATTATCTGATAAGCGCGGAATTCATAGCCAACGTCATCGTGACGGTGATAGTCGTGGCCCTTGGCATCGTCTTCTACGAAGTGCTGGCCCGCGGGGTGCCCAGGATCTTGCGCTGGCGCCGCCGCATCGAGGAGCCGCTCGACCCGGAACTCGTAGCCCGGATGAAGCGTCAGGACACGGCCATAACGCTTGTCCGCAACGCGCTGCGGTACCTGGTCTTCGTCATCGTCGCGCTGTTCGTCGTAGGCATCTTCATGCGAAACCTGTTACCCCCCATCGGAGGAGCGGCAATACTCGCGGCGGTCATAGGTTTCGGGGCGCAGAGCTTCCTGCGCGACGTGATAGCCGGGTTCTCGATCATCTTCGAGGGCCAATACAGCGTCGGGGACTTCATCGAGGTGCAGCCGCAGGGGGTCTCCGGCATCGTAGAAGAGCTCGGCCTGCGCATGACCAAGATAAGAGCGCTCTCCG
>DASZKL010000143.1:0-4451 GCA_035947015.1 Rubrobacteraceae bacterium | reverse complement strand
CCGATGACCTGCTCGCGGGCGAGCGTCGTGTTGTCCTTGGGACACCAGTCCACCGGAGCCTCCTGCCTGTACGCGAGACCCCTCTCGAAGAACTTGATAAAGAACCACTGGTTCCACCTGTAGTACTCGGGATCGCAGGTGACGACCTCGGAGTCGAAGTCGAACATAGCGCCCATCTGCCGGAGCTGGCGGCGCATGTTCTCGATGTTCGAAATCGTCCACTTGTATGGGTGGATGCCCCGGTTTATCGCCGCGTTCTCCGCCGGCAGCCCGAAGGCGTCGAAGCCTATGGGGAAGAAGACCCGGTAACCGCGCATCCGCATGAAGCGCGCCCGCGTGTCCGAGGGCGTCATGGGGTACCAGTGGCCGACGTGCAGATCCCCGCTCGGGTACGGGAGCATCGTGAGCGCGTAGTGCTTGGGCTTCTCGGGATCCTCGTCTGTTCTGTACAGGCCGCTCTCTGCCCAGCGCTCCTGCCAGCGGCGCTCGATGGTAATGGGATCGTAATCTCTTTTCGTAGACGCCTCGCTCACGAGAGACTCCTTAGGTTACGGGCTTGGGGTAGTGCTAGACCGGGAAAGACGCGCAGGACTCTATAGTCGGGAGTCCGACTTCTGAACCTTGTGATCCCTGGCGTGCATACACCTACTATATCACCTGCGGATCAGGCGAAAAAGAGAGTCAGCACGGCGGCGACGAGCGTGCATAGCACGTTCGTGAGCTCGTTCCCGAAGCGGGGCGCGAGCGCGCCGACGACGCTGTCCACGACGGTCCCCAGGAAGGCTGCGAGCGCCACGAGGAGCATCGGAGCCGACCCCACCAGGCCCAACGCCGACCCTAGCGCGGCGGTGAGAGAAGCGGCGGCGATGCCTGCGAGTGTCCCCGGAAGCGAGATCGCCCCGTCGGTGCCGGGCTGGACCGTTGTGAAGGTGGTGATCAGCCGCGGCGCACGGCCGTAGAGCTGCCCGACCTCGGACTCGGCAGTGTCGGCGAAGGCAGCGCCAAGGGAGGCGACGAAGGCCGCGGCGAAGGCGTCGATGGAGGTCAACGCCGCGAGCAGGGCGCAGAGGACCGCGACGCCGGCGTTCGCGATGGCGTTCCTGGCGCCGCGGCGTCCTCCTCCGGCTTCGGCTGTCCCGGCGTGCCGCTTGCGCGCGTAGCCGAGCCGGGTGAGGAGGGAGCCACCGACCACGAAGAGAGCGAGGACGGCGAAGCCCTGCGGGCCGAGGCAAATGTAGATGATCGTTCCGACCAGAAACCCACCCAGAGCGCCGCCCCGGCTCACCATCCCGAGCGCGTAGGCGAGAGCGGCGAAGAGGGCCGTGACGAGGAGGGCGGCGAGAGGGTGGCCGGTCAAGCCGTCCGGTGCGCCCCCTGAAGGCGCTCGAGCAGACGCCGGGCGTAGCGCTCGCATTCTTCGGGGACGGCGTGCAGGAGCGCCGGCTCGACCATGCCGGGCTTGACACCGGCGTCTGTCAGGCGCCCCACGCCCTGGTAGAGGAGAGAGCCGGTCAGGGGGCTCGGCCTGTCGGGGACGGCGACTACGACGCCGTAGAGGCGAGAGGAGTCGCCGATGGCCCCTATGGCGTCCACGACATCGGGGCGATCCTGGCCCACGACGAACACGTAGACAGGCGGGTTCTTCGCTACCCCCGTATTGTCAGCCTCCCTGAGGCTCTCCCAGAGGGCGGTGATCCTGGCGTGCCCTGCCTCGAGGGCCCCGCGCGAGAGGCCGGTCCAGATATCGCCAGCTACCCTGCGGGCGAGCGGGCTCTCGTAGTCGACGAGGATGCCTACCGCTACCTCGGGCATCTACCCCTCCCCCGCCTCGCGTCTGTCGAGCCGGCGCAAGAATACCTCTATCTCCCTCACAGTCTGGAGGTCACCGTTCGCCTGGGCTACCTCTATGCCCTTGGTGAAGACGCGCCGAGCCTCGGAGTTTTCGTGGAGCTCGTAGTGGGTGCGGCCGAGCATCCGATAGGCCACCGAGTAGTCCGGCTTGTTCTCTATTGCGCGCCTCAGTAGTTCCCTGGCTTCCGGGTACCTGCCCTCCTTGAACAGCTCGATACCCAGAGAGCAGAGGATCATGGGGTTCTCTGGGTCCCTTTCGAGCAGCCTGCGAAACATTTCCGCCCGCGAGGTGTCCATCCGCTCACCGCCTCCTTGTGGGTCCATCCACTCGCCTTTTTAGCATGAAGGGACGGCGCCTGTTAAAACGGAGGTTCGTGGACACGGAACGGCTGCTAAGAGAGCTCACCCGCTCAGGGAACCTCGCGCCCTTCGAGGAGCTGGTGAGGCCGCTCGCGGAGCGCGACAGGGAGCGCCGCAGCGACCTGGTGAGGACGCTGAGAGCCTACTTCGCCTCAGGCGCCAACGCGAGCGAGGCCGCTGACCGGATGTTCCTCCACCGCAACAGCATGCTCTACCGACTGGAGCGCATACAGAAGCTCACAGGTTTAGACTTGAAGGACCCGGGGGCGAGCCTCGCGCTACAGCTCGGGTTGTTGGCGCTGGAGAAAGGAGAAGAAACCGATGAAGTTGAGCACCCGTAACCGGCTCCCCGGCACGATCACCGAGGTGGTCAAGGGTGAGGCCGCGGCCAAGGTCACCCTGCAAGTCGGGGATAATCACGTGGTTGCCCTCATCACCCGCGAGAGCGCCGACGAGCTCGGCCTCGAGGTCGGCAAGGAAGCTACCGCCCTCGTCAAGGCCACAGACGTCATGATCATGACGGACGAGGGCGTGGCCTAGTCCTCGAACTCCGCGGCCTTCCCGAGCAAGTATCTCGCGACCAAGACTACCGTGAAGGCGAAGACGAGGACCATAACGGAGAGGGCCACGGCGGCATCGAAGTTGCTCTCGCGCGCGGCAAAGATGGCCAGCGGGATGGTCTGGGTTACTCCCGGGAAGCTACCGGCGAAGATGATGGTGCCCCCGAACTCGCCGAGTGCCCTGGCCCACGCCATCACGGCGCCGGCGACCAAGGAAGGGAACGCCAGCGGCACCGTCACCCTGCCGAATGTGGAGAACCGGCTGGCCCCGTCAACCATGGCCGCCTCCTCCACGTCGCGGCGTACCTGGGCGAAGCCTACGGTGGCCTGCCTGACGTAGAAGTGGGCGGCGACGAAGACCTCGGCTATCACGACCGCGGCGGTCGTGAAGCTCAAGGTAATGCCGAACACGTTGAGGTACTGGCCCACCAACCCGAACCTCCCGAAGGCGAGAAGCAGCGCGATACCCGCAGCGGAGGGGGGAAGGACCGCAGGGATGTCTATGAGGCTGTCTATGGCCCGCTTGCCGGGGAACCAAGCGCGCGCCAGCACGTAGGCCGCCGGGGTGCCCACCGTTATGATGATCAGCATGGAGATGGCGGTTGTGCTGATGCTCAAGAAGAGGGCCTCTCGGGCCTCCGGTTGGGCCATGGCGTACCAGGCGTTCTCGTTAGCGGTCCACAAGATCAGGCTGACCATAGGCAGGCTTATGAAACCCGCAAGCAGCGACAGGGCCGCGACGGCCAACCCGGAGACTACTATGTCGCCGCCCCCGAGGAGCCTGGGGATGCGGCCGCCTTTTCCTCGCTTCGTCACGTCGCTGACTCGAACCCCCACTTCTCCAGCACGCGCTGTCCCCTGTCGCTCACCACCAGGTCAACCCAGTTGCGTGCCAGCTCGGGATCCTTTGCATCTTTGAGGACGGCTATCGGGTAGGTGGCGATTATGTTCAGGTTCTCGGGTATCCGGATGACCCGCACCCGGTCCCTTATGTCGGGCGTGTAGTCGCTCGCGTAGCCGAACGTGGCGTCGGCGTCACCGAGTACCACCCTCCCCACCGAAGCGCGTACGTCAGCCTCCCTCGAGACCACGTTGGAGAGAACATCCTGTCTGAAGCCGACCCCGTACTCGGCGTTTGCCCTGCCCAGGATCTCCACTGCGTAGTCCGCGGCCGGTACCCCGTCTTCTGCGAGGACGAGTTTTATCCCGGGCTTCGAGAGGTCGCGCATGCTCTCCAATCTCGCTGGGTTGTCCTCGGGCACCATGATGACCTCGTAGTTTCTGGCGAAGATTTCGGGCTCCCCCGCCACCAGGCCGTCCTTCGCGGCAGTTCTCATCTCCTCCGGGGCTGCGGAGGCGAACACGTCGGCCGGAGCACCCTGCTGTATCTGGGTAAGGAGCGTCGAGCTCGACTCGAAGCTCTGGCGCACCTCGGTGCCCGGGTTCTGCTCCTCGAAGATCTTGGCTAACTCGCCGAAGGCATCCGTGAGCGAGGAGGCGGCGAACACGGTTAGCGCGCCACCGTCTCCCCCACCCCCTCCGTCGGCAGCGGCTCCGCGCGAGCCCCCGCAACCCGTCGGTCCCCCAACGACGATGCTAGAGATGATCAAGGCCGTCACTAGCGATGCGTGAAACCGACTACCGGTTCTCATGCCCGTCCCTTCTCCGGCTACGAAGATA
>DASZKL010000142.1:0-3611 GCA_035947015.1 Rubrobacteraceae bacterium | reverse complement strand
CGTCCGATCGGGGATCCGGGTACCCGCCGGTCCGGGCTCGGCGCTAGAGGTAGGCCACGCCATACGCCCCCGGACCGACGTGGGAACCGACGACCCCGCCTATCTCGGTCACGAGCTTCTCCTCCACCCCGAGCCACTCCGCGAGCTCCGAGAGCCGCTCGGGAGCCGCGGCGTGCCCGAAGAAAAGGGGACGTCCGGCCTCGGCTACGGGCTTGACCTCCTCGACGATCGCCGCCATCTGCCGCTTGCGCCCGCGGGTCCGCTTGTGCGGGACAACCTCCCCGTCCTCGATCCGCAGAACCGGGCGAACATCGAGGGCAGTTCCGACCAGGTGTCGCGCCCGACCGATGCGCCCGCTCTTCGCCAGGTATTCCAGCGTGCCTACGGCGAAGAAGATGTTGCAGCGCCCGATCGCGACCTCAGCTGCCCGCCGGACGTCCCTGAACTCTCCGCCCTCGTCTATCTCCCGCAAAGCCTCCCGCAGGATCAAACCCGAACCCATCTCAGCGCTCTTGGTGTCGAGCACCCGCACCGCTGGACTCTCGACCATCTCCGCGGCGGCTACTGCGGAATCATAGGTGCCGCTGAACTTGCGGGAGAGGGCGAGGACCAGGATGTCATCGTATGCGTCGAGCACCTCGTAGGCCTCCACGAAGTCCCCCGGCGAGGGCTGGGAGGTGGTTGGGAAGTCGTCGGCGACGATCAACCTCTCGTAGAACTCCGCGGTGGACATGTCGATCTTGTCCCTGTAGCTCTCGTCGGGGCCGAAGTGGAAGGTCAGCGGCACGATGCGCAAGTCCGGACGCTCGAGGGCGCCGGGCGGGAGGCTCGTCGTCGAGTCCGTAACTATCGCGGTAGTCACTCCGCCACCATCTGCAGCGGGTACAGCGGCTGTCCGCCGTCTCTCACCTCGACCTCTACCTCATCATCGAGTCCACCGATAGCGTCGGCGATTCGCTCTAGCGTCTCCTCGTCCAGATCCTCGCCCCGTAGCAACGTCAGCACATCGGCCTCCTCGAGCATCTTCTCCGCGAGCCTCAGCGCGGTGTCCTCCACGCTGTCCTCCACGGCGACGAGCTCGCCGTCAAGGAGCCCCATGTACGCGCCCTCTGGCACCTCGCGCTCGCCTACCCTCGCGTCGCGGACGGACCGTGTGATCTCCGCGTTCTTCAGGGCTTCCGCGATCTCTCGCATCTCCTCGACCACCTCCCCTAGCTCCTCCTCCTCGTCGAAGCCTACCATCGCCGCGAGGCCCGCCGCGATGGTGGTCGTGGGGACGACGTGAACTTCGGCCTCAACTAGCTCGTGCACCTGCTCGGCTGTGGGTACGATGTTCTTGTTGTTGGGCAGCAGCACTACAGAGTTGGCACCCGTCTCTTCGATCGCCCGAGCGAAGTCCGCGGCGCTGGGGTTGGCGCCCTGCCCACCCTCTATGACGACCGCCCCCATCTGCTCGAAGAGCCTGCGGTTCCCCTCTCCGCGGCTCGCCGCAACGACCCCAACGGCTCTCGAAGATCTCTCCGCGGCGTTCCCCGCAGAGGCGTCGGCGCGAGAATGGACCTGGGCCTCCATATCATCTATCTTCACCCCTGTGAGCCGCCCGAAGGCCCCCGCGTAGGAGAGAGCGGCACCGGGGTCCTGGGTGTGAACGTGGACCTTTACCAGATCCTCGTCGGCGACCACGAGGACGCTCTTGCCCGACGAGTTGATGTGATCTTCGAACTCGTGTGCGTTACCGGAGAAGCCGGTGACCACGAACTCCGTGCAGTATCCCCAGGCCTCCTCGAGGGCGTGGATCGCATCCAGATCCGGCGTCCCCTCCTCTTCTTCGTCCTGCTCCTCTATCTCCTCTCCGGTCACACAGGCATAGATGCCATCGAGTATGACGGCGACTCCCAATCCGCCGGCGTCCACCACCCCTGCGTCGCGCAGAACCCCGAGCAGCTCCGGGGTGCGTCTGACCGACGCGTGGGCCTCCTGGTCCGCCGCCCAGACCACATCTGCCAAGTCCGCGCTGTCGTCCTCGAGCGCGGTGCGCGCGGCACCCGCGGCGTCTTTTATTACCGTGAGCATCGTTCCCTCGACCGGCCTGGCAACGGACGCGTAGGCTCTGTCACGCGCCCCCTCGAGCGCGGCGGCGAAGGCCTCGGCCGTGAGCGATGTCTGCCCCGCGAGTACCTCGCAGGCACCCCGGATCATCTGCGACAGGATGACCCCCGAGTTCCCCCTGGCTCCCATGAGCGCGGCGCGTGCACCGGCCCTGCTCGCGGCCTCGGGGGTATCGAAGGTCTTGTCGGAGACCTCGTTGAGGATGGACTCGAGGGTCAGAAGCATGTTCGTACCCGTATCGCCATCTGGGACGGGGTAGACGTTGAGGGCGTTGATCCTGGCGACTTTGGCCTTGAGCGCAGCGTGCGCAGCGGACACCACGAAGGCCGTCTCTATCGCCATCGCATCGAACCTTTCACGCTGTGCTGCAAAATGCGCTCTCCCGGCGCCTCCCCGCGAGCTCCGAGCCCCGTGCTCTCCCCGGGAATCTGGTACAATCTGCGCCCGACGCCCGGCGGCGACGGGTCCCCAAATTCGACCGGTATCCTAGCACAGGAGAAGTATAGTGGCGAAAGTCTGTTATTCCTGCGGAAAGAAGCCAAGTTTCGGCAACGCCCGGAGCCACTCCCTGAGGGCGACGCGCCGACGCTGGAACCCCAACCTGCAGAAGGTCCGCATCCAGGATGGCACGGCGACGAGGCGGGTGTGGGTCTGCGCCTCGTGCCTGAAGGGCTTCAAGGTCCAGAAGGCCAGCGCCGTGACCCCACCTCCCGTCGCAGAAGGAGCCTAGCTCCGGCCGATCTCAGGGGTGTGCGGCGCCCCGGCCTCGAGTGAGCGTTCGCGGATCCGGGGCATCAGGTCCGCCATCTCTATCGCCGTCGCAGCCGCCTCGAAGCCCTTGTTGCCGAGCTTCGTCCCGGCACGTTCGATAGCCTGCTCGATGGTCTCGGTCGTGATCACGCCGAAGATCACTGGCGTGTTCGTCTCCAACCCGACGGTGGAGATGCCGTTCGCAGCCCCGCCGGCAACGTAATCGAAGTGGGCCGTCGCCCCCCGGATAACGGCGCCAAGGCAGACGATGGCATCGTAGCGGCCCGAGAGTGCCAGCTGCTTTGCGGCGACGGGTATCTCGTAGGCGCCGGGGACCCAGACCACGTCCACCGCCCCCAGGTCGCCCCCGTGGCGGGCTATGGCGTCCAGGGCCCCGTCGAGCAGCTGCCTGACGATGAAGTCGTTGAAGCGAGAGGCGACCACACCGAAGGACCTCCCCACCGCCGAGAGGTTGCCCTCGATGTAGTTGGCTCCGTCCCTACCCTCCACGATGTGTGTACCCCTACTAGTAGTTCTCGAAGACGTGGTTTAGCTTCTCACGCTTGGTCTTCAGATAGCCCTCGTTGTGCCCATTTGGCTCAACCTCTATAGCCACCCGCTCTGAGATCTCCAACCCAAAACCCCTCAAACCCACTACCTTGGTGAGGTTGTTGGTTAGCAACCTGATCCGGTTCAACCCCAACTCTTTTAGGATCTGCGCTCCTATCCCATAGTCCCTCAAGTCAGGAGCT
>DASZKL010000141.1:0-7197 GCA_035947015.1 Rubrobacteraceae bacterium | reverse complement strand
AGGCCTTGTGAATCGACAGTCGGTGATGGACGGGGTGGAGAGCGAGAGACCAGAGGGTAAGGGATCGTACCTCGCCGGAGCGCGGGCGTCCGTACCGTTCGCCCTCGCCACGCTCGTACTCGGGATCTCCTTCGGCGTGCTCGCCCGCTCTCTAGGCTGGGGGACGTTAGCCCCTGTCGTCTTCTCGATCATTGCGTTCTCTGGATCCGCCCAGTTCGCGGTGGCTTCGGTCCTCGGCTCCGGCGGTGGAGTCGTCTCGGCGGTCATCGCCGCCGTCCTCCTCAACGCCCGCTTCGGACCGATGGGCATCGCCGTCGCTTCGTATTTGAAAGGTGGTCCGCTCAGGCGTGCTCTGGAGGGTCAGGCGGTGATCGACGCCTCGTGGGCGCTGGCCAGCCGGGGCGGGGGCCGCTTCGACAGGGAGTTCATGATCGGCGCTACTATTCCGCAAGGCGTAGCGTGGATCGTCGGGACGGCAGTGGGGACGCTGGGTGGGAACTTCATAGGAGACCCCGAGCGGTTAGGACTCGACGTCATCTTCCCCGCTTTCTTTCTCGCCCTGCTCGCGGACGAGCTTCGCGGTGGCAGGCGGCCGGTCATTGTGGCGTTGATGGGCGCCGCTCTGGCCCTAGCCCTCGTGCCGTTCACGCCACCCGGCGTACCGGTCATCGCAGCCTGCGCGGCTGCCCTTCTCGGCCTGAGGCAGTCATGACGACGCTGTGGGTCACGATCGTTGCCGTTGCCCTGGCGAGCGCGGCCATCAAAGCCGCCGGACCAGTACTGGTGGGTGGCCGAGAGCTGCCTCCGCGCGCGATCGGGGTCATAGCTCTTCTCGCCCCCGCCCTGCTTTCTGCCCTCGTTATCACGGAGACCTTCGGCGGGGACCGGCACCTGGTGCTCGACGAGAGGGCCATCGGGGTGGCTGTCGCCGCCGCTGCTCTCGCGCTGCGGGCGCCCGTGCTCGTCGCCGTCGGCCTCGCTGCCGTCGCCACCGCTCTGGTTCGAGCTCTTGTCTGACCGGACGAGTAATTTCAGGAAGTATCCATGATCGTGAGAATCTGGCACGGCGTAACGCCTGCGGCGAAATCCGACGAGTATTTCGATTACCTGGATGAGACCGGCGTCCCCGATTACCGGGCGACCGAGGGAAACCGGGGCGTGTACGTTCTACGTAGGATCGAGGGCAACAGAGCGCATTTTCTGACGATATCGTTCTGGGAGTCCATCGACGCGATCAAACAGTTCGCCGGTTCCGACCCCGAGAGGGCAAGGTACTATCCCGAGGACGAAGAGTTCCTGCTCGACTTCGAGCCGACCGTCGAGCACTACGAGATCATGACCGGACCTCGCCGGCCACCCGGAGAGAGCGCGTGAGTGTTGCGCGAAACCTTTTGGGCTGTCCGATTGTTATATAGGGTGTGAGGACGCAGACGCGACGCTTAGATGGGCCCGTGGAGCCAGACCAGCTCGCGGCTCGACTGGCTGATGGGGATCCACGGGCACCTCGAGACCTGGTGGATCGCCACTACACCGAGATGTACCGCTACGCTTTCTCGATGCTGCGCGATGAGCGGGCCGCAGAGGACGCGGTGCAGGAAGCCTTCGAGCGCGCGCTCGCTGCGCTCGGACGCTACCATGAAGGGCGGCTCCGGGCCATGAGGTTGCGTCCCTGGCTTTACCGTATCACCCTGAACGTGACGCGCAACCGTCTCCGGCGAACGCGGGAAGTAACTGTCGAGAACGTCTCCGCCGTGGGCGGTGCAGGGGGTGATGGAGCTCGGGAGGACGTTATGGACGTGCTGGTGGCGCTGGGGAGACTGCCGGAGAGGCAGAGGGTGGCGGTGACGCTGCGCTACCTGCAGGACTTGCCGTACGCGGAGATCTCCGGTGTAACCGGATGGCCCGAGGGCACGGTAAAGACGCTGGTGCGGAGGGGTCTGGAGCGCCTTAGAGGCCTGATGATTGTCGACGAATACGAGGGTGGTGATCCGGCATGAAAGTATCTTCCACCGAGCGCGACGGCGATCGCCTTGGCGAGTTGCTTGGGGAGACGGCGGCGCTCCTTACGCCAGCCCGGGACACAGCCGTTCTGGTGGACGGCGTGCTCTCTGGCGCGACCGACGCCTTCTTCGGCGTGGACTCGCCGCTCGGGACGGTGTATGTCGCGGCGGGACCTGATGGCGTCAGGTTCTTGGCCCCGTCGTCCTCGCCGGAGGAGTTTGCCCGCAGCTACCGCGAGCGATTCGGGAGGTTCGTCTCGCCTGCTGCTGCGGACCGGATCGAAGATCTGGCGGGGAGAGTCGGGGCGGCGCTCGCCGGGGAGAGGGTCGAGGTGCCCCTTGACCTCACTAGAGTAACCCCCTTCCAGCGGCGCGTCCTCCAGACGGTGAGGGGCATACCCCGCGGTGAGGTCCGCCCGTACGTCTGGGTGGCTCGCGAGGCAGGGTCCCCAGGCGCTTCTCGGGCTGTCGGCAACGTCATGGCGAACAATCCGATCCCGCTGATCGTCCCTTGCCACCGGGTCGTGCGCAACGACGGCCACACCGGCAGCTACGCCTTCGGCGCGGGGGAGAAGGTGAGGCTGTTGCGGCTGGAGGGTGTCTCGCCGGAGGAGATCGCCAGTGCCCCCTACGTAGGGACACCGACGACCGGCATAGTCTGCCACGCTACCTGCCGCAACGCGAGGAGGATCACGCCGGAGAACCGCTGCTCTTTCCGCAGCGTCGGAAGCGCCGTGGAGGCCGGCTACCGGCCCTGCAAGGTGTGCCGTCCTGTAGCGGCGGCCTAGATGGAGACGCGCGACCTGGGAGCGTTGCTCCTTCTCGGGGCGCTGTGGGGCGCTTCGTACATGTTCATCCGCGTCGCCGTACCGGCGCTGGGGCCTTTCGCGCTCATGGGGCTGCGCGTCGCCCTGGCGGCCTCGGTCCTCGCGCTCTACGCCGCCTTCCTGGTCCGCGACTTGCCGAAGTTCCGGTCTCGCTGGAGGGAGTTCCTGATCGTCGGGGCCACGAACTCGGCCGTACCTTTTACGCTGATAGCCGCCGCGGAGATCGAGCTGACGGCCTCCCTGGCGGCCATCCTCAACTCCACTACCGCATTGTTCGCCGCCGCGGTAGCCGCAGTGTGGATAGGCGAGGCATTGACCATGAAGAAGGTCTTCGGGCTCGTCATGGGACTCGTCGGGGTGGCGGTGCTGGTGGGGTGGGACCCTATTCCTCTTAACAGCATCGTGCTGCTGTCGGTGGGGGCCATGCTCGCCGCTTCGCTCTCCTACGCCATAGGGGGGGTATACGTCAAGCGGACCTTCGCGGGTGTCCCGCCGCTGGCGATGGCCATCGGGCAGCAGGCGGGGGCAGCTGTTCTCCTGCTCCCTTTGGCTGCCGTCAGCCTCCCGGAAGAGGCGCCACCGCTGCCGGCCGCTCTCTCCGCGCTGGCTTTGACCCTGCTCTCCACGGCCGTGGCTTACCTGCTCTACTTCCGCCTTATAGAGAACGTCGGGCCAACCAAGACCCTCACCGTGACGTTCCTGATCCCGATCTTCGGTCTCCTCTTCGGCGTCGTGTTACTCGGCGAGCCCGTAGGAGTAGGGACGCTGGTGGGTTTCGGGATCATCCTCTACAGCGTCGCGCTCGTCACGGAGGTCCGTCTGGGTGGCGCGAAAGAGAGAGATTACCCTCCTTCTCGAGGGTAGAGGATCATCTGCGTGCAGCGGAAGAGGGCGAGCGTCTTGTCGCTCTCTTCGTCGCTCACGGTGGCGTCCCACACCTGCGTGGTGCGTCCGCCGTGGGCCATCCGCGCCTCGCACCGTATGGCGCCGGCGCGCTTGGTTCCGAGGAAGTTGCTCTTGAGCTCGACGGTGGTGAAGCCCTCCGCGCCTTCCGGCAGGCTCACGAAGGTTCCGTAGCCGCAGGAAGTGTCGGCGAGGGCGACGATCGTGGCCGCGTGCAGGTAACCGTTGGGGGCCATCAGCTCCTCGCGTAGCTCGAGATGACTCGCGATCCTCCCTTCTTCAACCTCCAGGATCTCGATGCCAATGAGACCAGGAAGTGTACCGACGCCACGCTCGTTCAGCCGATCCAGGATAGAAATAACCAGTGCCTCCCTTTTCGTTGAGGACCACAGGATTATCCCAGAAGGAAATAGTGGGCGCGCATCTTCTGCTCCGGTGGATCGTCTCGCTTTGACGAAGCCCGAAGGCGGGTAGAATTGTCAGGTGAGCGAGAAGACGCGGAGGAGATCCCTCCAGGCACCACGCAGGATACGAGCCTTCCTGGCCACTGGCAACGAGCGGCCAGTGCTGCTGCTCGCCTCGAGCGAGGAAGATGCCGAAAGGTACGCGCGAGACGCGGCGTGCTTCACGGACGAGACTGTGGTCCACCTGCCATCCCGCGGTGTTGCGTACGGCGATGTCTTCGACCCGGCCGTGACCCGCGTCGGGCAGCGGCAGCGTGCGCTCCACTCGCTGAACTCCGCGCGCTTCGTGGCGGCGGGACCACTGGCGTTCATGGAGAGGACGCCCCTCTACGAGCCGCTCGGACTCTCCGATGGAGCGGAGATCGAGCTCGATGCGACACTCGAGCGCCTGGTTGAGCTCGGTTACGAGAGGGTGGATCGAGTCTCGCGCCCGGGGGAGTTCGCGGTAAGGGGAGGGATCGTTGACGTTTTCCCGAGCACCCGCCGCTCGCCGGTGAGGGTCGAGTGGTGGGGGGATGAGGTCGAGAGCGTGCGTGCCATCTCCCTGGCCACCCAGCGGGTCGTTCGACAGCTGGATAACGTTACGGTCTACGCCGCCCGCGAGGGCGACCTCTCCGCCCTCGCCGCGACGAGCGACGTGGAGTTCCCAGAGGAGGCTCGCCGGGGCGTGCGCGTCCCCGGTCTCGACGGTCTACTGCTGAGCCTAGAACCCGCCACGCCGCGCGGGCTCCTGCCTGAGGGCGTCGAGATCTGGCGCGAGGAGCCGCAGGAGGGGATCCCGGAGGACTTAGAGGGTGTCGTGCGCGAGCTATACGACCGGGAGGCACAGGAGCCTGACGTCGAGTTCACCCCGGGCGGGGAGGTCATCTCGGCCCCACCGGTCGCTGCGTTCGCCGACACTTTGAGGGAGGCCGCCCGAAGGCTTGACGCCCTTGTGGACGATGGTCTGGCGGTCTTCGTCGCCTGTTCTTCGCGCGGGGAGGCGAGGCGGACGGTCTACGCGTTCGGCGAGATAAACCGCGAGGTGCGAGAGGTGCCTCGGGTGGATGCTGGACTGTCGCCCGGGCTCTACGCGGTGGGGCGCGAGGTCGAGGAGGGTTTCGCGTACCCCGACGGTGGCGTCGCGGTGGTCCGCAGGGACTCGCTCTTCGGACGACGGCGAGAGGCGCGTCCGCGGTCAGGCAGAGTCCTTACCTCGTTCGCTGACCTGAAGACCGGGAACCTCGTGGTGCACGCCGCGCAGGGGATCGGGCGCTTCGAGGGGCTGGTGGCGAAGGAGGTTCTGGGGACCACCCGCGACTACATGCAGGTCACCTACCGCGATGGGGATACGCTCTTCGTGCCCTACGAGCAGATGGAGCTCCTGCACAAGTACGTCGGCGGTGAGGTGAGTCGCCTGGACAGACTCGGGGGGGCGACCTGGGCGCAGGTTACCGACAGGGTCCGCAGGAGGGTCAAGGCGCTCGCCGGGGAGCTGCTGCGGCTGCACGCAATCAGGGCTTCTGCCCCTGGCTTCGCCTTCCCCGAGGATACGGAGTGGGAGAGGGAGCTCGAGGAGAGCTTCGCATACGAGGAGACCACCGACCAGGAGGCGGCCATCGCCGCGGTAAAGGCGGATATGCAGAAGCCGCACCCGATGGATCGCCTGGTGTGCGGGGACGTAGGTTTTGGCAAGACCGAGGTCGCCGTCAGGGCGGCCTTCAAGGCGGCCCTGAGCGGCAAGCAGACGATGATGCTCGCACCGACCACCATCCTCGTGCAGCAGCACGAGCGGACCTTCAACGAGAGGCTTGGCTCCTTCGCCGTCCGGGTCGAAAGCCTCTCGCGCTTCACGACGCCAGCCGAGCGCAGGGCGATCCTACGCGACTTCGCCGCCGGCGAGGTGGACGTGCTCATCGGGACGCACGCGTTGCTGGGCTCGGAGGTCCGTCACAACGACCTGGGCCTCGTCGTGGTTGACGAGGAGCAGCGCTTCGGCGTCAGGCACAAGGAGCGCATCAGGGAGCTCAAGACCTCCGTGGACGTCCTCACGCTTACGGCGACCCCGATTCCGCGCACCATGCAGATGGGCCTCGCCTCCTTGAGGGATATAAGCCTCATAGAGACGCCCCCCGCCGGACGGCGGAGCATCCTCACGCACGTGGGTCCCTACGACGAGGACCTCGTCAAGCGGGCCGTCGAGCGCGAGATCGCCCGCGACGGCCAAATATTCTTCGTCCACAACCGGGTGGAGACTATAGACGAGGTGGCCGAACGGTTACGCTCCATCGTGCCGGGGGCGCGTTTCGTGGTGGCGCACGGGCAGATGCCAGAGAGGGCCCTTGAGGATGTGATGCAGCGATTCCTCGACGGCGAGGCCGACGTGCTGGTGACGACGACCATCGTAGAGAGTGGGCTGGATGTGGCGACGGCGAACACCCTCATCGTGGATCGGGCAGATACGATGGGGCTCGCGCAGCTATACCAGCTGCGAGGCAGGATAGGGCGCTCCACCGAGCAGGCCTACGCTCACCTGTTCGCCCCATTGGGGGCCACCGTCGAGTCGCAGAAACGGCTCGAAGCTCTCATGGACTTCACAGAGCTCGGGAGCGGGTTCGCGATCGCCATGCGGGACCTGGAGATCCGGGGCGCCGGCAACCTGCTCGGCGCTGAGCAATCCGGCCACATAGCGGCCGTTGGCTTCGAGATGTATCTCAGGCTTCTCGAAGAGGCCGTCGCCCTGGCGAAGGGGGAGACCCCGGAGACGAGGGACGAGCGGCCCGTTATCGTGGAGCTGCAGCTCGACGCTTACTTGCCGCCAGGATACGTGATGGACGAGATCGAGCGCGTTGACCTCTACCGCAGGGCGTCGGGCACGAGATCGCTCGCTGAGGTGGACGATCTGGCCGAGGAGCTCGCCGACCGTTTCGGGGCGCTCCCCGAGCCCGCCGGCAACCTGCTGGGGCTCTCGCGCGTGAAGATCCTGGCTCGCGAGGCGGGGGCTAGCTCCGTCACCTACCGCTC
>DASZKL010000140.1:0-8593 GCA_035947015.1 Rubrobacteraceae bacterium | reverse complement strand
TCATACCTTCCTCGGGCGTCCGTGGCTCCGACGGCGATTCGGCCGGGGTCACGGAGAGGATCGTGCGGGAGATCTTGGGCTCCGTGCCCGTGACCGAGGCGGTATAGAGGCTTTGCGCAGTTGGGTCGCCCGCCGGCTCGCCGTCCGACCCGCGGCCCGCGGCTGGCAGGCGATCGCGATCGGGCTCCTGATCCTCATCGTGGCGCGCATGATCGGGACCACCCAGTTCCACCAGCTCGCCTACGCGCTCCTGGCCTTGCCCCTGGCGGCCCTCGTCCTCGGGTGGTCGAGTTCCCGGGGTCTTCGTCTCTCTCGAGCCCTCCCGCCCAATGCCCGCATTACGGCCGGACGCCCCGCCGTGATAAGGCTCCGTCTCGCTAACCGCTCGCGCTTTGGCTCCTCGAAGGTGAACGTGGCTGATCGCCTACCCGAGCCGCGGGTCTTCGAAGCCCCTTCCCTCGGGGGCTACGGGGAGACCACGATCGAGGCGCCCCTCGCATTCGCCCGTCGCGGCGTCTACGAGCTGGGGCCGGCCGAGGCCTCGGTCACGGATCCGTTCGGGCTTCTGCGCTTCGTCCGGAAGTTCGAGGAGAGAACCGAGGTGGTTGTCTACCCCGAGGTACATGACCTGCCCGGCTTCCCCCTGAGCGGCGGACACGTCGAGGTCGGCGCCAGGGGTTCGCACGGTCAGCGCGGGGACGAGTTCGCGAGCCTTCGGGAGTACCGCCACGGCGACGACCGGCGGCACATCCACTGGAAGAGCGTGGCCCGCACCGGGGAGCTCTACGTCAAGGAGTTCGCCCTCGAGGCGCCGCGCCGCTACACGGTGGCCCTGGATCTCCGCAGGGAGGGCCTGCGGACCCCCGATGCCGAGGTCGAGGACGCCGTCTCGACCGCCGCCTCCGTGCTGACGCACCTCTCGCGGGAGCGCCTGCCGTTCAGGCTCTTGTGCGCCGACGGGGCGGGCGCAGCCACGGAGTTCGGCTTCGGCGAGGCGGCCTACTGGGAGGCGATGAGGCTGCTGGCGATGGCGCGAGCTGACGGAGCTCGCAGGCTCGCCGAGGCCGTCCTCTCGGAGAAGGGAGGGCTTGGGGAGAGCATCGTCCTGGTCTCCCGCACCCGAGACGAGAACCTGCCTAGGTGCGTCCGAGAGCTCAGGCGCGCGGGGCTCTCGGTCGTCGTCGTCGCGCTGGCCACCCACACGTACCGGACGCCGCCGGGGACCGGGGGGTTGGCGCAGAGCCGCGAGGCCGAGTTCTTGCGGATCATCGACCGGCTGGAGGCTGCCGGGGCCGCGGTACGCGTCGTGAGCCACCCCGCGGGGGTGGCAGGGCTCTCCGGCGGCTCGAGGAAGAGGAGCGCCGTCTAGTGGGCGGAGTCCGGGTGAAGATCCTACTCTACGCGGCTGCGTTGGTGACCGGCGGGGCTTTCGCCATCCTGTTCACCGGGGACATCTACGTCTGGTTTAACCGGTCATCCATGGTGTGGGTAGCCGGGGGAGCCTTCTGGCCGATGCTCCTGGCAGCGCTCGTCGCAGCGATCGTCGGATCGGCTGGCAGGTACCGCTTCGTGCTTCTCTTACCTGCCATCGTCCTCTACACCCAGCTTGCGGCCTACGGGTGGCCGCCGCTCTTCTCGCTCTCGGGGTGGCGGGATCTCTTCTTCAAGGTCGTGGCTGACATCTACGAGGCGGCTGGCATCATGTACCTGGATCCCGTACCGTACGACCTCCACCCCGGCCTCTTCGTCGTGCTTATCCCCGTGGTAATGATCGTTGTGGCCTTCGCCACCTCCGCCACCCTCTATGAGGGGAGCCCTGTCCTCTCGGTAGCCGTCCTCGGCGTGACGATAGGGGTCCTGAGCACCATCAGCTTCGAGGACGGGGCCGGCCCCTTCTTCGCCGTCTTCCTGGCATGTGCCGTGGCCATGTTGCTCTCCCCTGGGACCGGGAGCTCCGCACGGACGGGGGTGGTGGCTGGGGCTGTGGTGGTCGCGCTCGTGCTCGCTGTGCCCAAGCTACCCTTCGCGGACGCGACGATCAGCCCGGGCTACATAGACTGGACGCGCATCGGCACGGGGGGCACGAGCAGGCTCGACGTGCAGGCCGACGTCGGGGATTACCTCACCGCGGGGAGGGAGGCCGAGCTCATGAGGGTGAGCAGCTCGGAGCCGCTCCTGTGGCGCGGTGGCACCCTCGACTACTTCGACGGCATCCGGTGGTCGGATACCACGGTGCCAGGCGATGACGACGGCGAGGAGATCGCCCCCGGCGTCCCGACCCGCACGGTGGTGCAGCGCGTGGAGGTCATGAACGCCGAGACGGACCTCGTCTTCGGGGGATACCGTATAGTCCAGACCTCCCTTCCCTTCGCCACCCCGAACTCCGACGGCTCGTGGACGCTCGACGAACCACTCGCCGAGGACAGCTACTACAGCGTAGTCTCCGAGGTTCCCCAGCCCACGACCTTCCAGCTCCAGAGCGCGGGCACGGATTACCCTGCAGAGGTCGCGCAGAGATTCCTGCAGCTCCCGCAAGACACCCCGTCGGTCGTCGCCGAGACGGCCGAGAAGATCGAACGCGACTACGACCCCCAGACTCCCTACGATACGGCCAGGGCCATCGAGCGATACCTGATCTACGACGGTGGATTCGTCTACAACCTCGATGTCAGCTACCGGCGGGCGGACAAGGCTATAGAAGAGTTTCTGGGCGACAGCAAGGAGGGCTTCTGCACCCAGTTCGCCACCTCGATGGCGCTCCTCTTGCGCGAGAGCGGCGTGCCTTCCAGGGTCGTCTACGGCTCCACGGCGGGGCAGGAGGACGACCCAGGAGAGTACGTGGTGACGGGGAGCAACATGCACACGTGGGTCGAGGCCTACTTCCCAGGGGTAGGCTGGTACCCCTTCGACCCGACCCCGGGCTTCTCCATGCCCTCGGCGATGGAGGCCAACGCCCCGCGCCCCGATATCCCCGTCGGCGCTCGGGAGCCCATCCTCCCCGAAAACCCGAGCGTAAGAAGGGTCCAGAACGATCAGGAGGAACTCCAACAGCGCAGGGAAAATCCGGCGAACCGCGCCGACCGCACGAAGGCCCAGAGAGACCCGTCCTGGCCCCTCCTCGTGCTCGTGCCCGTTTTTCTGGTCGCGGCCGTTCCCGTCGCCAAAAGGGCGCTCCTAGCCCGCGGACGCCCCGAGGACCTCTACAGAGACCTCACCGGCCGCCTGCGCGACGTGCTGCCGCCCGGAAGGAGCGCCATAGCCGACTCTCCGGCCCTCACCCCCACCGAGCGGATTCTGCTCCTCGCCGGGGCGGTTGGGATCGAGGAGGGACCGATGAGGGAGTTCGCCCGGGCGTACTCAGACCACCTCTACTCCGCCCACGCCGAATCCCGGCTCGTCTCCTCGGCTTATCGGGGTGCCCTGCGAGCCTACGAACGCCTCCCTCTCTGGCGGAGGGTGCTTGGCGCCGCGAACCCCCTCTCGCTCCTCGTACGGGCAAGAAGGGACGCGTCGGCGTGGAAGAGGCGCTTCGGCAAGGAGCTGCGAGGCGTGGTAAGCAGGGCTCGCCGTTGAACTATACGGTGAGTGGTGTAATAATTCGTCTACCCAATAGCTAACTACAGCATTCTCCGGGAGGTGCTGATGGACCAGAAGCAGGAGACCATACTCAACATCACCGACAACGCTGCGGAGAAGGTCAGGACCCTCATGGCCCAGGAGGGCGAGGAGGATCTCGCGCTGCGCATCGGCGTGCGCCCTGGCGGTTGCTCCGGCTTCCAGTACAGCATCTACTTCGACGATGAGATCAACGACGACGACGAGGTCTTCGAGGCCAAGGGCGTGCGCGTCGTTATTGACGCCATGAGCGTCCCCTACATCGTGGGATCCGAGTTCGACTACGTAGACGGCCTCATGGGCGCCGGCTTCGCCGTGAACAACCCCAACGTCACCGGCGGCTGCGGCTGCGGCGGCTCCTTTACCTGCTAATCAGCACGCTCCCCTGCGGGCAGCTTTCAGCACGCTCAGGCTGACGCCTTCGCTTGTCAGCACGCTTCGGGCCTTCTCAAGAAGGCCCTCGCTTTCAGCTGTCAGATTTTTCCGCCGTTCAGTTCATACTCCGGCCGCGCTTGAGGAGCATGGTCAACAAGCTGCGCCTCCTTAGCTGACTAGCTGACAAGCCTGCGAAGCAGGCGTGCTGAAAGCGGAAGCCGAAGGCTGGAGCGTGCTTACTTCAGCGGCTTCGCCATGTAGATGTCCGGTTTGCCCGGACCGTTGGCGTCGGGCATTACCCCGACTATGGAGAAGCCGAGCTTCTCGTAGAACTCGTAGGGATGGCTGCGCAGGTTCTCTATGTTCAGGAGGTGTTCCAGTACGTTGGGGTAGAGGTCGGCCCCTGAGAGAGTCGTCATGCCGTCCTCATCGTCGGTGCCGAGCCAGAGGGTGTAACCGCCGCGCTCCCTGACGCGCTCTTCCAGGTCGGCGACGAGGACGCTGCCGATACCTCGGCGATGCAGATCAGGGCGCACGACCAGCGGGTGAAGCTCCCACGCGTTGCCATCGTAGGAGCTGATACCCCCGATCCACCCGAGGATCTCGCCGCCCTCGCCGACGGCCGCGCGGCTGATCCGCCCCTCCCCGAGAGAGTCACGTACCTCTTCGAGGGCACTCTCCATGTTCGGCCAGGCATCTGGCCAGTGCTCCTTGAATCCCTCGACCAGGAGGGCCGCCGCCTGACGGATGGCCTCTTCGTTACCGGGGTCGAGATCGACGATTCGCACGGACAGCCGCACCTTCGCTACGAGCGCTTCTCCGGTGCATCTAAGCGCTCCAGAGCGAGCATGATGGCGGCTACGCCGCTGGAGCTCACTATCTCGCCGGCCTGGATCAGATCCAACAGCTCTCCGACGGGCACGCTGAGCGTCTCGACCAGCTCGTGCTCGTCCGGGTCCGGCGCCGAGGTCTCTTCGACGCCGCGGGCGAGGAAGAGGTAGGCCCAGTTATCCTTGAGGCTCGGGGAGGAGGCCAGAGCACCCAGAGCCTCCCATTCGCCCCCTGAGTACCCGGTCTCCTCGAGCAGTTCGCGCCGGGCCGCGGCCTCCGGCTTCTCACCCTCTTCGACGAGGCCGGCCGGCAGACCGAGCTCCATCCTCTCCAGCGGCGGGCGGTACTGGCGGACGAGGACGACCTCCCCCTCTCTGTTCATGGGGAAGATTATGGCTGCGTCCGGGCGCTCGAGGACGTAGTAGGGATCCTTGATGGCGCCGTCGGGGAGCCTAAGCCGGTCGGAGCGGAGGACGAAATAGGGGGTCTCGAAGAGCCGCTCGCTGCCCAGACGTTCCCAACCCTCAGCCAAAGCCGTCCCCGGACAGAATTCGCGGCAGGTCTTTGGTGAAGGCGCTCCGGGCCACAACGCGGTCGCACCCGGCGTTCCGGGCGGCGAGGGCGAGGTCCCCCTGGACGTGCGAGAGGAACCCCACGGTGGGCACGCCTCGCGTCGTCTCGTGGGACTTTACGGTACGCAGGAGCTCCAGAGGCTCGAAGCGGGCGGAGTTGAGGTCGAGGATGAGGAGATCCGGTGGGGACTCGCGCAACGTCTCGAGCAGCCTCTCCTTGCTGCGGGGGAACCGCGCCTCGATACCTAAAGCTTTGGCGGTCTCGGAGATCTTGCTCCTGAACAGCAAGTCCTCGACTGCCGCGAGCACTTCTCTGGCCATTTACGCTGAGAGCCTCCTTGCTCGGGGTGTCGTTTACACATTCTACTCATCAGTGGTGCGGTATCCTAATTGGAGTGAAGAGGTTTAAGGAGCTGCGCGCCGGGCTGCGGCGCCTAGCTGAGACGCTTTCGAACTTTACGCCGTTCCTCAGGCCCAGGAGCGGGGGACTCCTGCTGGCGCTCGTCATCCTGCTCGCCGAGACTGGGACGAGCCTTGCCCAGCCGTGGCCTTTGGCCCTGGCCCTCGACTACGTGCTCAACGACAACAGGCGGCTCCCCGGTTTCTGGCCGGATTCCCTCTCGGGGGAGGCGCTCCTGCTCGCGGGGATAGCGTTTCTTCTGGTCTTTATTACGATGGCGAGCCGCGGCCTCACATCCTACAGGCGCTACCTGCTGCAGAGGCTCGGGCAGGAGACTGTCTTCGACATGCGCAAGGCTCTATACGAGAAGGTCCACGACCTCGGGCTCGACTACCACGGCAAGAAGCGAACCGGCGACACCATCACGCGGGTCACGAGCGACGTCAAAGAGGTCCGCACCCTGCTCGTCGATTCCATAGTCGAGGTCGGGTCGTCTTTTTTCATCCTGGTCGGGATGCTCGTCGTGATGCTTTGGATGAGCTGGCAACTCACCCTGCTCTCTCTCCTCACCGTCCCTTTTCTGTTCTTCGCCGTCAAGCGCTACCGGGGCGCCCTCGTCGAGCGGATGCGCGTGGTAAGGGCCAAGGAGGGGGCCATCGCCTCCGTTATCCAGGAGGCCGTGACCGGAATCAGGGCGGTCAAGATCTTCGGCCGCGAGGAGGATGAGCTGGAGCGCTTCCGCGGCGAGAGCGAGGAATCCTTGAGGGCCAGCGTGGACTCCTCGCTCATCGAGGCGAAGTTCAGCATCGTGCTCGGCGTGGTTGGCGGCCTCGGGACCGCGCTCATCCTTTACCTCGGATCTTTGCAGGTGCTCTCGGGCGCCCTCTCCGTCGGAGAGCTCACCGTCTTCGTCGCCTACCTCGGCCTCTTCCTCTCTCCACTGTGGGCCCTGAGCCGGCAGGCGAACCAGATCGGCAAATCCCTCGTCTCCGGCGAGCGCATAATAGAGCTCCTGGGCGCCGAGCCGAGCGTGAAGGAATCCCCAGACGCCCGACCCGCGCCCGCCTTCGAGGGCAGGGTGGCCTTCGATGACGTCCACTTCGCCTACGAGGACGACGAGGTCCTCAAGGGTATGGATTTCGAAGTCGAGGCAGGCAGCCGCGTCGCCCTCGTAGGCCTGAGCGGGGCCGGAAAGACCACGGTCACGAGCCTCATCGCCCGACTCTACGACCCGCAGAGGGGGAGGGTGCTCATAGACGGATACGACGTCAGGGACTTCACGCTCAAGTCCTTGCGCGACTCCATAACGTTCGTGCCGCAGGAGCCGATGTTGTTCAGGGCGACGGTGGCTGAGAACATCGGCTACGGAAAGTCCGGGGCTGCGCGAGGCGAGATCGAGCACGCCGCAGAGCTCGCCGGGGCTGACGGGTTTATCCGAGAGTTGCCCGAGGGCTACGACACCCTGCTCTCAGAACGCGGGGAGAGCCTGAGCGGGGGACAGCGACAGCGCATCTCGATAGCGCGGGCGATGCTGAGGGAGAGCCCGATCCTGATCCTCGACGAGCCCCAGTCCGGGCTCGACGCCGAGGCGGCCGTCGCCGTCGAGGACAGCTGGCGTGCCTTGACCGAGGGGCGCACCACCTTCGTAATCGCCCACGAGTTGCGGCTTGTGAGGAACGTGGACCAGATCTTCGTGATCGAGGACGGGTCAGTCGCCGAGGCGGGCACCCACGAGGAGCTCCTGGCCTCAGGCGGGCTCTACGCCAGGCTCTACGCCCTGCAGGAGCGCGACCCGGTGCAGCCGTAGGAGGAGCGTGAGGTCTTGAGGGAGTTGCTGATACTGACCATCATCCTTACCCTGGTAGTGGTAGCCATCTACATCTCTTTCGCGTAGGACCCGTCGAAGGACGCGAGTACGCCGCTACCCGTACGGTCGCTGGCTCCCCCTTCGGACCTCCCCCTGCCGTCTAATCCGGAGCCTCGTTCTCGGATTCTTCCTCGGGCGCCTCGCGAGCGATGACCTGGGCGACGCGCGGGCCGTCCACCTCGTCCACGCGCAGCAGGTAGCCGTCGAGGCGGACCTCGTCGCCGACCTCGGGGGCACGGCCAAGGTGGCCGAGGACGAGGCCGCCGATGGTGTCGAAGTCCTCGCTCTCGAACCCGGAGCCTAGAGCCTCGTTGACTACGCCTATCGGGATGCGGCCGTCTATCGAGTAGGAGCCATCGGGGAGCTTGCGGACCGCCGGCTCGTCCTCGTCGAACTCGTCCCTGATCTCGCCGACGATCTCCTCGATGATGTCCTCGAGGGTGAAGAGCCCCTCGAAGGAGCCCCACTCGTCTATGACTATCGCCATCTGCAGCTCTTGCCTCTGGAACTCCTCGAGGATGCCGTCTATGGGACGGTTCTCGGGGACGACGAGGACCTCCCGAGCGAGGTCGCGCGCCGTGAGGTCGGCTTCGAGGCCGCCCTCCGACTCGACGGCGCGCAGCACGTCCTTGACGTGCACGGCGCCGATTATCCTGTCCGGCGAGCCGTCCTCGTAGACGGGGTAGCGGGTATAGTTCCCCGCCGCCGCTACCGAGACGAGCTTCCTCAGGGTCATCTCCGCCGGGAGCGAGACCACGTCGGGGCGGGGGACCATGATCTCGCGCGCCACCGTGTCGTTGAGCTCGAAGACCGCGCCGACCATCTCTTCT
Organism: Rubrobacteraceae bacterium; assembly: GCA_035947015.1. GTDB lineage: Bacteria > Actinomycetota > Rubrobacteria > Rubrobacterales > Rubrobacteraceae > JALYGY01. The sequence continues at coordinate 103 of DASZKL010000140.1, read as the reverse complement.
TCGTCCTGTTCAAGAATCCCCTGCCCGGCCGACTGCCGCACCAGGGTCCGGATCTCGTCCTCGGTGTGCGCATCCTCGCCCTCGGAGGCCGGCGGATAGCCAA
>DASZKL010000139.1:0-10948 GCA_035947015.1 Rubrobacteraceae bacterium | reverse complement strand
ACCGCCGTCTCTACTGTCTCTCTTGGCCTCCTGGCCTATCGACTCCTCCCGGTGCTGCGGGAGATAGCCGCAGAGCTAGCCCCGCGCCTCGTTGACCACGCCGATCGCAGCAGCCTCGTGCTGGTCGCCGTCTTCTCCGGGGTAGGCGAGGAGACGTTCTTTCGCGGCGCGCTCCAGCAGGAGTTCGGCCTGGTTGTCGCCTCGCTTGTCTTCGGGCTCGTCCACGTCGGTCCCGACCGCCGTTACCTGGTGTGGACGGCCTGGGCGGTTCTGGTCGGGTTCCTGTTCGGCGCGCTCTACGAGGTCACCGGAGGGCTCCTCGCCCCGATCCTAGCCCACTCGGCGCACAACGCGGTGACCCTCCTGCTGTGGAGACGCTCGAGAAAGTACCTCGGGGTCGTGTAGGAGTGCTACCGGAGACGGCCACGAAGAAGGTGGATCGGCGCTGGCCCGGGTACGCGCTCGCCGCCATAGCGCTCGCGGCGCTGTTGCTCGTGGCGGTGGCGTCTGTGCGGGACGAGAGCTTTACCCCCGGCGAGGAACTGCACGCGCAGGGGTTCGAAGGCATCGCCGTGAGCCAGGAGGATACCTCGTATCCACCTTCGGACGTACTGCGTTTCGAGAGCAGACCCGAAGTCGTCTACGTCTACCTGGCGGTCGAGGATCTGCCAAGGGACAGGGATCTGGAGGCGAGGGTCGAGCGCTCCGGGAGTCAATCGGCGCTGTCCTGGCTACTCTCCGGGGGGGATGGAATCGTGGTCTCCGACGGAAGGGAGGAGCATCTCGGACCATCGGGCGGCGGGGTCACGGGCGTGGTGAAGTTCGCTCTCCGCGCGGAGTCAGGTCAACCATTGCCACGTGGAGACTACACGGTGAGCATCTACACCTCTCGGGAGGCCAGAGAAGCGGCGGCTAGAAAATACTTCGTAGTCCAGGACTAGTAGCCGCCAACTTTTTGTATACAATGGGTTGCGATCTAGCCGTAAGAACACAGGGCCAGCGTACGGAGGGAGCCAGATAGCGCGCGTCACGCACATAGCCCTGAACGTCATGAGCCTGCTCCTGGTCGGGGTGGGCCTCGCCCTGACGGCGACCTTATTCTTGGGATCCCCGTTCCCGGAGCAGCAACGCGCGGCCAAGGCCGCGGCCGTCGATCCGAGAGAGCCCGCGACGCCGGCGATCACCCCGGGGCCCAAGCAGGTGAACGCCGGAAAGCAGGATAAGCGTGTGATCGGCAGCGTCCCCAGGGACAAGACGCTAAGGGTCACGATCCCCCAGATGAGCCGGGTGCGCAACGCGGCCATACCTAATGCCGGGGGCACAGACGAGAACGCGTTCCGAAACCACGCTGGTGTCCACCTAAGGGGTACGGGCTTCCCCTGGCACAGGCAGGCGAACGTCTACATCGCAGGCCACCGTCTCGGCTACTTTGGGACCCCCAGCTGGCTCGCCTTCTGGGATCTCAACAAGGTCGATGTCGGGGACAAGGTCTTCGTCACCGACGCCATGGGCAGGAGGTACGTCTACAAGGTTTTCAAGGACTTCGTAGTGGACCCGACGGATGTGTTCGTGACGCGGCCCCTCAAGGGAAAGAACATCCTGACGCTCCAGACCTGCACGCTGCCGAACTACACGCAGCGTCTGATCATCCAGGCCGAGAGAGTAGACGGGCCGGTGCCGAGCGATACCCAGGAGAGGGCGGGGTAGAGGGTGATCCGGCTTCCGGTTCCCGAGGAGAAGAAGGCGCGGCCCGCAAAGAAGCGCGTCGACACGCCGCCCATGACGAAGGGCAACATGCAGGTGCGGGTGGTCTCCTTTGCTATCGTGGTCGCGGTCATCTTCGTCGTCCTGGCGGCGAGGTTGTGGTACCTGCAGGTGCTCACGGGTAGCGATTACTCGATCTCCGCCAAGGCCACCCAGACCCGCGTGGTCAAAGACCCAGCCCAACGCGGCGTCATCTACGACCGCGACGGCGAGATCCTCGCGAACAACGAGCCGGGCCTCAACGTGACGGTTATCCCCGACGAGATACCGAGGGAGAAGGTCGCGGAGCTGGCCGGCATCCTCGAGGCCGACAAGGAGACCGTACTCGCCAGCTACGACGCTGCCTTCGAATTGGGTAACCAGTACGGCCCGATGCTGATCAAGGAGAACGCCGACCACGACGACATAACCTACGTCAGCGAGCGCACCGAGGAGTTCTCCGGCGTCACCGTGAACGACGACTACATACGCAACTATCCGAAAGGGAACGTAGCCGCCCACATCCTCGGCTACACCGGGGCGATCACGCAGCAGGAGCTCAAACTAGCACCCTTCAAAGATCTCTCCAACGACGCGGTAGTAGGGAAGAGCGGGGTCGAGCTCTACTACGAGGAGGTGCTGCGCGGCAAGGCCGGCAAGCAGGTATATAACGTTGACGCCCTCGGGCGGATAGTGCCTGAGGGCAGCCGCGTCGACTCCTTGGGCCAGTTCGTGGACGAGAACGGAAATCCCATCGAGGTAGATCCCAGTAAGGAGGTACCCGACCGCGTCGTCGACCCCGCCCCTGGCCGCGACCTCGCGCTCACCATAGATCTCGACCTCCAGCGGGTCGCGGAGGCCGAGCTCGAAGCGGCCATAGCGCGGGCCCAGAGCGCCGGCTACGCCGGGAGTGGGGGGGCCGCAATCGCGATGGACCCGCGCAACGGCGAGATCCTGGCCCTGGCCAGCCGCCCCGACTTCAACCCTGAGATCTTCGTGGGCGGTGTCTCCGGCGCCCAGGAAATGGGGATCTACGAGTACCTGATTTCCGAGGCCTCGAACGACCCGTTCATGAACCGGGCGATAACCGGCGGCCAGCCGGCGGCGTCTACCTTCAAGCCCTTCACCGGTCTCGCCGGCCTCACCTTCGGCGTCATAGACGCCTACACCACGGTCACCGACACCGGCGAGTGCTGGCGCCCGACGGGGTCTTCCTGGGGCTGCTGGCAGAGCTGGCGCGAGAACAGCCCCAACTACGAGTACCTTGGACCCCACGGCACCCAGAACTTTGCCGAGGCCATCAAGGACTCGAACGACAAGTTCTTCTACCAGGTGGCGGACTGGCTCTGGAATGCCACCGACGACAAAGACTGGTTGCCCCACTTCTACGAGCGGTTCGGCTTCGGTCACCTTACCGGCGTAGACCTCGCCGCGGAGACGGCCGGAAGGGTGCCAACGCACGCAGGGGAGAGGGAATTGCTGATAGCGATGCACGGCGCGGCCGAGGAGGGACACTGGACCGTCGGAGACTGGGTGAACCTCTCCATCGGCCAGGGCGACCTGCTCGTCTCCCCGATCCAGCTCGCCCGCGGCTACGCCGCCATCTACAACGGCGGCACCCTAGTCACCCCGCACGTAGGGGGCGAGATCCGGCAGGATGGCGAAGTGGTAAAGGAGATCTCGCCAGAACCAGCGGGCCAGGTGAACGTGAACGACTATCATCTCCAGCTCGCCATGCAGGGTCTGAGAGAAGTGACCGAAGACGGCGGGACCGCCGAGACGATCTTCAAAGGCTCGCAGCTTGATGTCGCCGGCAAGAGCGGCACCGGCGAGGCGCCGCAGGGCTACATCAACTGGTTCGTCGGCTGGGCGGAGGGTCAGGAGCGACCCATGATCGTGGTAGTTATGATCGAAAACGGCGGCGCCTTCCAGACCGGTAGCGAGATGACCGCTGGACCGGCCGTGCGGCACATCCTCGAAGCCTACTACGGCATCGAGCAGTCACCAGATGACCCGCACCCGACCTACACCGAGCCGATCCCGGACTCCGCGGCGCAGTAAGTGGGAGCAGGCTCTTTGTCCTACGCACTACTTTCGTTGCCGAGCCCGTCTTCGCCGATCATCTTCGAAGCGGGGCCGTTCGCCCTCCGTTACTACGGTCTGTACATCGCGCTGGGCATAGTCGCCGCTACCTGGCTCACAGGGAGAGAGCTCACCCGCAAGGGCTACGACAGCGCCCTGGCCCTCGACTCGCTCTTCTTCGTCGTGCCTCTCGGCTTTATCGGGGCTCGCGTCTACCACGTCATCACCGACTACGACCTCTACGCGGACGATCCTATCCCAGACGTCTTCGAGGTCTGGAACGGGGGACTGGGGATCTACGGCGCCGCAGCCGGCGGATTTCTGGGCGTGCTTATCTTCGGCTGGTACCGTGGCATAAGCCCCCTCGCCTTCGCCGACGCGGCCGCGCCCGGTCTCGTCCTCGCCCAGGCCATAGGGCGCTGGGGAAACTACTTTAACCAGGAGCTCTTCGGACGTCCCTCAGACCTGCCGTGGGCCATACGGATAGCCCCAGAGAACAGGCCAACGGAGTTTGCCAACGCCGAAGCATTCCACCCGACCTTCCTCTACGAGTCTATCTGGGACCTGCTCGTGTGCCTGGCCCTGCTCTGGATCGCCCGCCGCTTCGCGAACCGCCTCAGGGACGGCGACATCCTGCTGCTCTACGTGAGCCTCTACTCCGTCGGACGCTTCTTCGTCGAGACCCTGCGCATAGACCCTGCCTTCATGATCGGGGACTCCATCCGCGGGAACCTCTTCGTCAGCAGCGTCCTGGCTCTGGGCTTCGGCCTTATGTTCTTCCTCCGTCACTCCCGCCCTCCCCGCAAAAGCCCAGACTCGAGCTAACTCCCCTTGACCCTCCGTGCCGCCGGTGGTACGTTGCAGCCGCAGTTGAAAAGTATTTTCGATTAGAGTGGAGATGCGCTCGTGGGGCTCGAGTCGATCGTCGGGAAGATGCGGGGGTGTGGCTACAAGGCGACGCCGCAGCGGCTTGCGGTATTGAGGGCGTTGGCTGCGGGACGGCATCAGAGCCTGGGGGAGATAAGGACCCGCTGCCCCGAGGTAGGGTTGGTGACGATCTACCGGACCCTCGATCTCTTCTCGGAGATCGGGGCGGTGCGGAGGCTAGACCTCGGAGATGGCCCGCGCTACGAGTTGGCCGAGGACCATCACCACCACCTCATCTGCGAGTCCTGTGGCGCCGTCTCCGAGTTCGAGAGATGTCCCCTCGACCTCGGGTGCATTGGGGGCATGGAGTTCGAGATCACCGCCCACACCCTCGAGATCTACGGCCGATGTGCTGGCTGCAGGTAGGGGCCACGAGCGTGCCAGTGTCGCGGCGGGCAGGAGACTAGGGTGGTAGTCCTCGTGGCAACGCTGGCTGCGATCGGCTTTGTGGGAGCGAGCCTCCTCGCTCTGTTCGGTGGGGAGGTTGGCGCGGAAGGCAGGTCGTACTCGGCTGCTTTAGCGGCCGGGATCCTGCTCGCGCTGGCGTTCGCGGACCTGTTCCCCGAGGGTCTGGAGCTCGCAGGGGAATGGGCCATCTCGGGCTTCGTCGGAGGTTTCGTCCTCCTGTTCTTGACCGAGGTGCTCACGCGCGCCCACACGCACCACTCGACCGAAGAACAGCTCGGCAAGCACGCGCTCGGGCCGTTCGTGCTGGGGCTTGCGATCCACAACCTTACCGATGGTTTCGTTCTGGGCGTCGGCGCCAAGGCCTCCGCCGTCACTTCCTCGCTCGTCGGGCTCGGGGTGCTCGTTCACCAGGTGCCGGTCGGGATCTCGCTGGCCGCGGTCTTCGTGGCGGCGCGTGCGAGCAGCACTCGGGTGATACGAACAGCGGTCTTGCTCGGTCTCGCGATCCCTATCGCGGCGGGGCTGACCGTGGCGTTACCTGTACCCGGCGATGAAGTTCTCGGCTTCCTGACGGGCGTAGCCGGGGGTGCGCTCGCTTACATAGGGGCAGCCCATCTGCTCCCTGAGGCGCAGGCCGAACACCCAAGCAGGGGCACAGGGATGCTCTTTGTCGCAACGCTCGTCATCACGGCCATCGGGCTCGTCGTGGTTCATGGCGGTTAGGGTTCAGGCGAGGTAGAGGAACCAGACGGCCAGGAGCACGAGTTCCGCGCCAAGGACCACGGCGACGGGTGAGAGCGCCCGCAGCCTCTTGCGGGAGTATACGGTGGGGGCTGTAAGCCAGCCGAAGAGGAACCCGCCCGCGAGGCCGCCGAGGTGGGCTGTATTGCTGATGTTCGGGATAGAGAACCCCAGGTAGAGGTTGAGGGCGAGGAGGATGAGGAGCTGCCGGATCAGGGGATTCTGCCAGGAGAAGGTTCCCCGCCCGAGCGAGTACCCGAGAACGCCCCCGAGCAGGCCGAAGATCGCGCCAGACGCTCCCACCGCAGGCGCTCCGAACGCCCCGAAGTACAGGTATGCCATCCCGCCGGAGATGCCGCTGAGGAGGTAGAGCGCGAAGAAGCGGCCCCTCCCGAACGCCGCCTCGACGAATGAGCCGAGGAAGTAGAGCGAGAGCATGTTCAGCGCCAGGTGGGTGATTCCCGAGTGGAGGAACATGCTCGAGAGGAGGCGCCACGCCTCCCCCTGCGCCACGAGCGCCGGGATGAGAGCACCGTCTTCCAGCACCTGTGCTGGCTGGATCACGAGGGCGGTGTTCCAGGGATAACCGTACTCCGCGACGCCAAGGGCCGCGACGCCCGCGTAGACCAGCACGCAGGCGGAGATCAGGCCGAACGTTACGGGGAGACGCGGGGAGTTGCTCTGCCCGATCAGCTGCGCTTTATCTCTCGGACAGCGTCCCCTACCTGCACCTTGGAGAGGTCTTCGAGTGGCCCGCCGAACATGGACTCGAGATCCGGGTCGTCGCCGGAGGGGGCGCCGAAGCCCTGGATGCGCACGTCGTCGCCGAACATCTGGCCGAAGATGCGCTGCAGGTTCTCCTGCATCTCGCCGATGTTCATAGCGCCGAAGGGCGCCTTGGTATTCTGGAGGCGTGCTACGGCGAGCCTCTCCTTTACCTCCGTGATCTCGGCGTTCGCCTTGACATCCTCGACGGTACCCAGGGTCTCTCCCGTATCTGGATCCCAGACCTCCTCGCCCTCGGGGGCGAAGACCTCGAAGAGCATCCCCGGGCGCACGCCCTCGTTGCGGCCGCGGTTGATCACGATCTCGTTATTCCCGAGAATCTTGGCTACTTTTCCTTCCACCGCCATGCGGTTATCTCCTTCCGATCTTCCGAGATTCGACAGATTATATCTCCCGCCGGGCTCCCCGCGGTTAGAATCTCCGCCATGCCCGAAAGAACGAACAGGATCGGACGCCACCTCGCGACCTCGGGCGGGCTCGGGAAAACCCTCGAAGCCGCCCGCGAGCTCGGGTGCGAGGCGGCCCAGATCTTCGTCTCCAATCCGCAGGGCTGGGCCGTCCCGGCGCCACGTCCCGACGCAGGGGCCTTCGTCGAGGGAACACGGGAGCTCGGGATCTCGCCCGTGGTCGCGCACGCCAAGTACCTCATCAACCTGGCCTCGCTGCACGAAGAGCTGCGCCTACGCTCGGCGGAGAGCCTGGCGCGCGAGCTGGTCGCGGCGGGGGCTCTCGGCGTGAAGCTCGTCGTAGTCCACGCCGGCAGCCATGGTGGAGACGGAGAGGAGCAGGGAATGGACCGGCTCGTGGACGGCCTCGAGCGGACAAGGGAGCTCGCGGAGGGCTTCGCCGCAACCTCCACGCCGGTGGCCGAGCCGGTGGTGGAGAACTCGGTTGGCGCGGGCACCCAGCTCTGCTCGACTTTCGACTCTTTGGGCGAGGTCGTCCGCCGCGCCGGGGTGCGGGTGTGCCTGGACACGGCCCACGCCTTCGTCGCGGGCTACGATCTCTCATCGCTTGCCGGGGCAAGGTCGGTTGCGGAAAAACTAAAGAACGTCGTCGGCCCGGCTCTCGCATTGATTCACCTCAACGACGCGCGGAACGGGCTCGCGAGCCACCGCGACGGCCACTGCAAGATAGGGGAGGGGCAGATATCCGGGGAGGCTTGGAGGGGAGTTTTCGCAGGTCTGCCTGGGATTCCGGCTATCATGGAGACGCCCTACGATGGTCCGGAGAGAGACGCCGAAGAGGTGCGGCTGGTCAAAAAACTCGCGGGTGGGTTGCTTGTGTTGCCGGGAGCGGTATAGAATCTCGGCATGACCACAGTCGAGATACCTCCGGCGAAACAAAAAGGGGATCTCCTTTCGGCCATCGGTGAGACCCTCCGAGCCGAGCGGACCGAGCGAGGACTCACGCTAAAGAAGGTAGCGGAAGGAGCGCACGTCTCGGTCTCCTACCTCGCAGAGATCGAGCGCGGTGAGAAGGACCCCTCCTCGAAGGTTCTCGAGAACATAGCCAGGAGCCTCGACATGGAGGTGAGCGAACTCTTGGTACGCATCGCCTCAGCCCTCGAGCCCGCCCCTGTCGTCCCGGTCGCGAACTCTTTGGCCGCCTAGCGGAACTACACCCCTAGCCCTTCCAGAAACTCCAGCACTATCCGGTTGAACTCCTGCGGGCTCTCCATGTTGGGCAGGTGGGCGGTGCAGGGCATCACGACCCTGCGGGCGTGGGGGATGTTCCTGCGAAGGAGGTCTGCGGCCCTGATGGTCTTTGGCTGGTCCCTGTCGCCGACGATGACCAGCGCAGGGATCCGGATCTCTGCCAACCGGTTCACGGCGGGCGGCGTCAGGGAGCTTTCGGCGCCCAGCCCCGAAGCTTCGTTCTGCAAGGCGATCAGGTTCATCTCTCTGACGAGATCCCGCACGCCAGGGTCAGCCCGGTCCGGGCCGCGGTAGGGGCCGTCTACCCAGATCTGGACCTCTAGCTCGGAGACCCGCTCGAGATCCCCGGCCTCATCAGCCGCGACGAGCTCTTCCCACTGCGCCGGTGGATCTTCGCCATCATCGAGGCCGCTGACTGCGGAGCCGACCAGTACGAGCGCGCGGGCGCGTCCCGGGTGCTCGAGCGCGAAGTCGATAGTGGTTCTTCCCCCCATCGAGCAGCCTACGAGGAAGGCTCGTTCGATGCCAAGGTAGTCCAGCAAAGCGCGTAGGTCCTCGTGGTGGGCGTAAGCCCCTTCGACCATCGCCGACCTGCCAAACCCCCTCATGTCGTAGCGGATGACGCGGTACAGGCGAGCGAAGGCCCCGATCTGCCCATCCCACATCCTGCGGTCCGCGATCCCGGCATGGACGAAGACCAGCGGCTCCCCGTCTCCCACGATCTCGTGGTACAGTCGTGTTCCGTTTACCTCAGCGAAGCCGCCACTTGGTCCCTCGGACATTCCTCGCCTCCCTCACACCCCGAAGAAGTAGGACAAGATGATTCCCAGCGAGTTGTACCCGGCGTGGGCCAGGAAGCTGGCCGTGGTGTTGATGTGTTTGCGCAGCAGACCGAGACCGACGGAGAGCAAGAAGACGTAGACGAGCAGCAGCGAGGGTCCGTACTGGATGTGCATCGAGGCGAAGAGCACCGAGGTCAGTGTTATCCCGAGGATGGGCTGGACGGCGCCCCGGAAGAGCGTCTCTTCGCCCAGCCCCGCGCCAACCCCGACGAGCAGGGCGAAGAGTACGGCCGAGACGGGGCTAAGGCCCCTAGGGTTGAAGAGAATGTCGTAGATCTCCCCGACCTGGCGGTAGAGGTCGGGCTGGAGGCTGGCGAAGAGCGCGTCGGCTGCTACCGAGAGCGCGAAAGCGCCCCCGACAAAAAGCGTGACGATGCCAAGCTGTCTCAAGGAGACGGGGCCGTAACCCAGCCTGTCGAGGGTCTCGCGCAGGTTGCGTCGGACACCGACGCCCACGCCGAGTAACGCGATGACTAGGAACGGAAGCTGGTTGGTCAGGATGGCGCCAGGTGAGAGCCTGCCGGGGAAGAGCCTGCTCACGTCCTGGTTCTCCAGAAAGAGCAAGAGCCCCACCACGTTGTTGGCAAGCACCACGACGAACAGCCACAGCGTCAGGAAGATGGGTGGGTCAGCCCAGAAGGCGTTCTCGAGGCGCCTGCCCATCACCCTGAGCAGTGGCGGAACGCAAAGGGCGACGCCGGCAATGCCGACGAGCACTGCCGCGCCGCCCGCCGCGACCAAGATCAGCCGTTCCACCCCCGGCGCGCCGCCGCTCGCCGCTCTCAGCACCAGCCCGAGTCCCGTAACGGCGCCGATGGCCGCAACTAGGAGCGAGAGGGCGAGTAGGGTCACGATAAGGGTTACCTCGGCCCCCCGGCTCTTGCGGGCGACCTGCGCTAGCAGCGCCAACCCGCCGACGAAGGCGGTAATAAAGAATGTCAGGACCGCGGGGGACAAGCGGAGCCTTTCTAGATCTAGCTCACAGGCGGAGGCTCACGCAGAGGTTAGCACACCACAAAAATACACCCGGACCGCGCGTGATCCGCGGCCCGGGTGTGCCTCCTGGGCTCGAAGGGGTAAAGCCCATTGATGGGCACTGTAGCAACGCGAGGTTACATTGCTGCTACTCGCCGGTAACGATTTGGTAACGAGGTAGCCAGCACGCTTCGGGCCCTAGATTAGGACCCTCGATTGCCAGCACGTCGCCCTACAGGTGACTCTCAGAAGGATGGATCGGGCTACAGGCTTCAGTACTTTACCTGTACTCTGAAACCTTCTAAGGATCGCGGTTCTCGGCGCTCTCCAGGCCGTCGAGAATGGGACCCAGAGTTTGCTCCCGCGCGGCCTCGTACTCCTCCAGGGTCTCTGCCTCGCGTGCCAGCTGGGCGAGACTCCCAGCGAGCCCGGTGCCGCCCTTTGCGGCGAGTATCCGCCAGCCCAGAGCACGGTAGGAGTGCTCCAGCCGCGGATCCCGCCTCCCCCCCTCCAGCAGTTCCTCCAGCGCCGCGTGCAGCGCATCCGCCTCGTCCAGAGAGAGCCGTACCTCGACCGGGGGACGCTGTGGCAACCTAGCGAACCTTCTCCAGGTAGATGCGATCCTGGGTGATGATCATCTGCAGATCCTTCGGTGAGCCGCGCAGGTAGTCACGCCACTCCCGGTCGAAGACCTCCGAGCCGCGGGCGTCGGTCTTGAGGACGATGCCGTCATCGACCTCGTCGAGAACCACCGGGTGCTCCGAGAGCTGACCGCGCCGGATCGGG
>DASZKL010000138.1:0-7310 GCA_035947015.1 Rubrobacteraceae bacterium | reverse complement strand
CGCGGAGACTTCGAGGAGCGGATGCAGCAGATGCTCAAGGAGCTGCAGGCCGAGGAGAAGAACATCGTCCTCTTCATAGACGAGCTGCACACCATCGTCGGGGCCGGCGGGGCCGAAGGGGCGGTCAACGCCTCGAATATGCTCAAGCCCGCTTTGGCGCGCGGCGAGTTGCAGGTCGTCGGCGCAACGACGCTCGACGAGTACCGCAAGCACGTCGAGAAGGATCCTGCCCTCGAGCGCCGCTTCCAGCCGGTGCTCGTGGACGAGCCGACGGTGGACGAGACCGTTGCGATCCTCTTCGGTCTCAGGGACCGCTACGAGGCGCACCACAGGGTTCGAATCTCGGACGAGGCGATCATCGCCGCAGCCCAGCTCTCCGACCGTTACATAACCGACCGCTTCCTGCCTGACAAGGCGATAGACCTGCTCGATGAAGCGGCAGCCGAGGTCAGGCTCCGTTCCACGGTACCGCCGGTGGACGTCAAGCGGATCGAGGAGGAGATAGCGCAGCTTGAGCGCGAGAAGGAAGACGCCGTTCGCGCCGAGGACTACGAGACGGCCGCCTCGTTCAAGCAGAGGATAGAGCAGCTCCACGCTGAGCTGAGAGAGCGGCAGGAGGGCTGGGCCGGCCGCCGCGAGAGCGAAGCCCCCGAGGTCAACCGCGAGGACATCGCGAGTATCCTCGAGGAGTGGACCGGCGTTCCGGCGACCAACATCGTCCAGGAGGAGGCCGAGAGGCTGCTCAACCTGGAAGCCGTCCTGCACGAGCGCGTCGTCGGCCAGGATCAGGCGGTGAAGGCCGTAGCCGAAGCGATCCGCCGCGCTCGCGCAGGCATAAAGGACCCCAAGCGTCCGGTGGGGAGCTTCATCTTCCTCGGGCCCACGGGCGTCGGCAAGACCGAGCTCGCCCGTACCCTCGCCGAGTACCTCTTCGGCGAGGAGGAGGCCATGATCCGGATAGACATGAGCGAGTTCCAGGAGCGGCACACAGTCTCGCGGCTCGTCGGTGCCCCTCCGGGCTACGTCGGCTACGAGGAGGCAGGCCAGTTGACGGAGGCCGTGCGGCGCCGTCCGTACTCGGTGGTGCTCTTCGATGAGATCGAGAAGGCCCACCCTGACGTCTTCAACACCATGCTCCAGATCCTGGACGACGGCCGCCTGACTGACGCCCAGGGCCGGACTGTCAATTTCGAGAACACGGTCATCATCATGACCTCGAACGTGGGCAGCCAGCACCTCGTCTCCGACAGGCAGTTCGGCTTCACCGCCAAGGAGGGCGTTGACTTCCGCGAGACCGAGCGGCGCGCGAGGGATGCGCTGGAGCGCTCCTTCCGTCCCGAGTTCCTAAACCGGGTGGATGAGATCATCGTCTTTCAGCCCCTCTCCAAGGAGGACGTGCTCGAGATCGTGGACATCATGCTCAAGCGCCTGAACAAGCACCTCGAGAGCCAGCGCGTCTCTGTAGAGGTCACGGACGCAGCGAAGGAGTTCCTCGCCGAAGAGGGCTACGATCCCAAGTTCGGCGCCCGCCCGCTCGCCCGCGCAATCCGGCGCCACATCGAGAACCCACTCTCCAGCCGCATCATAGGGGGTGAGTTCGGTCCCGGCGATACAGTCCTAATCGACCGAGCCGCCGAAGGCCTGGCCTTCAAGGCGAAGGTGCCAACAGCGTAAGCCCTCGCCAGATAACTCCAGGGAGGCTCCCCCAAGCGTGGGGAGCCTCTTTATTGCTCCCGGTATCAAACAAATGTTTGACACACGGTTTGGGTTGCGCTAGGGTGAGGCCGATGGCCGAGGCTTTGCAGCCGAGGAGGGAGAGGATCCTGCGTTACCTGGCGCGGCGGATGGGGGCTGGCGGGCCGCCGCCGAGCGTGCGCGAGGTAGCGTCGGCTGCGGGGTTGAGGAGCTCGCAGACGGCCCACCACCATTTGAGGAAGTTGGAGGAGGAGGGGTATGTGGTCAGGGAGGCGGGACGGGCGAAGATGCTCTGGCTCACGGAGAAGGGATGGGAGGCTGCCGGGCGGATAGCTCTCATGGGCACGATCGCCGCGGGACGGGGGCTCGAGGCCGTAGCGGTGGACGAGGCTTACTCTTTAGCCTCCGAGCTACTCGTGGCACGTTCCGGGAGGCAGCGCTACCTCTTGCGGGTGGTGGGACAAAGCATGGTGGGGGCGAGGATAGAGGATGGGGATCTCCTCGTCGTCGAGGAGGACGAGGCTCCGCCGGACGGGGCGGTCATCGTCGCTCTGCTCAGGGGCGGGGAAGAGGTGACCGTGAAACGACTCTACAGGGAAGAAGAGGGGATGGTGAGGCTCAGGCCGGAGAACGGCGACCACGAGGAGCTGGTTCTCCCGTCGGAGGACGTGCAAGTCCAGGGGCGCGTTGCCTACGTCGTGCACCCGCCCAAGAGAAGTGCCGCGGGGGGTGGGACCTGAAGGTGGGCCAGCTGCCGAACCTGGCATCAGGCGCCTTTTCCTACCTCGTGTTCGCGACCATAGGCGGGTTCGTCGGCTACTACTTCGCCAGGAAGCGGACGGAGCACGAGGTGGGCTATGGGCGTCGCGTTGAGGTCGTCGAGCGCATCCAGCACTTGGTGGTCTCGCTCGCCAAGGAGTTCGAGGCGGCTCTGGAGTACATCCGCGAGCCTGGTCCCGCGGGGGATCTCCCCGCGAAGGAGATAGAGCAGTCCATAGACGAGCTTGAGAGGTACTACGTTCAGCAGGAGATATGGCTCGACCGCGACGCTTTGGCCAGGCTCGACGCGCTCGTCGCCGAGGCCAGGGCGCGCCACAGGGACCTCGAGCGCCTCCCGCGCCGCTACGGTGATCCTCATTTCGAGCGGGAGTACGAGCGGGTCGGGAGGGAGCTCGACTGGTGGCTGCATGCTGGTCTCGAGGAGGCTCGCGATGCGCTCACGGCTTCGTTCCGGGCCATGCTCGGGGTAGGGGGATGGCCTTACGGGCTCCTCCGACAGCCGCGCCGAGCCGCAGGGGGCAGTCGATCATGACCCCCGCGGGGTCGCCTCTACGAGGGTGGCCTCGCCGGCATGCGGTGCGTGGTCGCGGCCTCGACTAACCGGCGCAAGGCGGGGTTCGAGAGGTCCTCGGGGGTAGTGATCTTCACGTGCCGAAGGAGCTTTCCCGAGCCCTGCAGCAATCCCTCCGGGTCGGGGAGCTCGGTGCCGTAGTTGAAACCGAGGTTCACGTGGTTCTTGTGGAAGGTGATGTGGCAGAAGTGTTCCGACATCTTCTTTGGTCCCACGCCGTAGCCCACAACCCTCTGTCTCGTCCACGGGACCTCGACGACGTCAGGCATCACGTCCCGGATCAGGGCCCGCGTCCGCGCCGCCAGATCCCGCACGCGCGGGCTAGAGGTGGCCAGGATCTCGTCGAATCCCTCGCTCATGCACGTAACCTCCCGTCCCTCGAGTCAATGCAAGACCGGAACCTCCGATAGTTTAATACCGGACTACGCTGTAGGCTCTCGCTCGGCAGGCGGCCGTCCCTTACCTTTCTCCAGGCGATGCGTCTCAACACAATTTTGAGACACTCCTCGAGCAACGAGAAGCCTCGCGGGCGAACAGTGATCTTGCGGGCCGTCTGCGCTGCGGGTAACATTCGCATCGCCTGGCGTGTCCTGTACACGATGGCGGGCGAATCGACGAGGTAGGTTTGTGAGAGCGGTGATTGCGGCGCTGTTGGCGATGGGCGCTTACCGCGTGTTGTTGCGGGCAGTACGCCCTCCGTACGCTGCGCCACCGACCGCGGTTCGTCGAGACTCGCGGTCGGCGTGATCTTCACAGGTCATCTTCTCAGGGGGGAGCCTCAACGGACCCTTACGGGTGGGGATAGGGTAGAGTGAAGGGCAGCTTCTTCTTCTCTTGATGAAGACACTAGTGCACTCTGGTTGGATTCGCCTCACCGAGCACCTGAGCCGCCTCGCTGCAGCATACGGAGTGCTTATCATCTCTGTGCTACTCACCGTCCTCGCCTTCTTGTATGTCCGCCAGAACGTAGAGAGCCAGACCCGCACGCGCTTTGAGGACATAACCCAGGCTACTCAACAAGCCATAGAGAGGCGTACCAAAGCCTACGTGGATGCCATGTTCGGTGCCAGAGGTTTCTTCCATGCTAGCGAGTCTGTAACTCGCAAGGAGTGGGCCAACTACGTAGAAGGCATAGAGCCAAGCACACGTTTTGAGGGTTTGCAGGCTCTAAGCTACGCACAGAGGGTGATGCCTCGAGAGAGGGAAGCCTTTGAGCTGAGGGCAAGCAAAGAGGGATTGCCAGATCTCAAGCCAGACCTGGATCCCGGTGGAGAGAGGAGCGCCTACTTTCCCATAACCCATACAGGACCTCTCGGAGCACCCCTTGGAGAGGCCAACTCCAAGGTGCTTGGCTACGACTTCTATGCTGAAGACGTGCATAGAAGCGCTATGGACAAAGCACGAGATAGTGGGTCCCCTAGGGCGACGGAGATGGTCTACATCCTGAGCGAGGCACCAGCGAGCCACCCGGCTGATCTAGCGCTGAGAACTGGCTATGTAGTGTACCTACCCATCTATAAGAAGGGTGCCCCTTTGGGCACTGTCAAGGAGCGAAGGAGTGCTCTACAAGGATTCATTGTTGGTTCCTTCAAGAGTGATGAGTTGCTAGAGGGGGTCTTCAGTGGCAGCATTGATCCGTTGATAGATTTCGAGGTCTATGATGGAAAGGATGTGTTCTCCAGTCCTCTCCTGTACGACAGCGACGGCATAGAGCGGGCAGGGGAAGGGGGACCCGATACCCTCTTCTCCAAAGAGGATAGGACCGAGGTAGCAGGACGTGAGTGGAGCCTTTTCTTCGCCACGTTGCCGCAGTTTGAAGAGGGAGCGGAGAGCAAGCTGCCCACCTTCGTGCTCGCTAGCGGTTTTGGAGTGAGCGCGCTGCTCTTTGGGATCACCCTGCTGCTCGTACGCAGCCGAACCCTCGCCGAGCACGCGAGCAGGGATCTCGAGGAAGCCAACCGGGAGCTGGAGGCTTTTTCCTACTCGGTCTCCCACGACCTGAGGGCGCCCTTGAGGAGCATCGAAGGCTTCTCCCAGATACTACTCGAAGACTACGCCGACAAGTTCGACGAAGAAGGCGAAAAGTACCTCGGGAGGGTGCGGGCCGCCAGCAGACGGATGGCCCTCCTGATAGACGACCTGCTAGATCTCTCAAGGGTGAGCCGGAGACCGTTGCGCAGGGAACTCGTCGACCTCAGCGCCCAGGCAAGGGAGATAACCGCAGAACTCGGCAAGTCGCAGCCCGACAGGGAGGTGGAGTTCGTGATCGCCGACCGCCTCGCTGCGAACGGGGACGCCCGGTTGCTCAGGCTGGCGCTGGAGAACCTGCTCGGCAACGCCTGGAAGTTCACCTCCAGGGAGGAGAGAGCCAGGATAGAGTTCGGGAGCACCACTCTCGAGGGGAGAGAGCGGGTCTATTTCGTGCGCGATAACGGCGTTGGCTTCGACGAGGCCTACGCCGGCAAGCTCTTCGGAGCCTTCCAGCGTTTGCACGAGCCAGAGGAGTTCGAGGGGACGGGCATAGGGCTGGCCACCGTGCAGCGCATCGTGCGCCGACACGGTGGGAGGGTGTGGGCCGAGGGAGAGGTGGGCAAGGGCGCGACGTTCTTCTTCACGCTGGGTGGCGCACACCGCCAGGAATCCTCTCTCCCTTCGAAAAAGGCGGAGATCGTGTGAGGAGGTCGGGAGCATCGCCGCGCGTGATCCTGGTCGAAGATCACGCTCGGCCCATATGGGTTATAAAGACGTGGGCCGTTTGGACTGGAAGAGATTGGTAGGGCTGCGTTATGGTGGTGACGGTATGGCGGGATCATGATCCCCTGCTGGAGACCCAGGAGAGAAGGCGGTTACTATAGAGGACCACGAAAATGACCGGACCAGGATCCTGCTCGTCGAGGACCACGCCTCGTTCCGCCAGGCGCTTGCCTTCATGTTCGAGAGGGAGCCGGAGTTCGAGGTGGTCGCGCAGACCGCCTCGGTGGCCGAGGTGCGCGGGCTCTCCGGCGAGTCGTTGAAAGAGGTTGAGGTCGCGGTCGTCGACCTCACGCTCCCCGACGGGGACGGCTTCGAGCTGATCGAGCACTTCGCGTCGACCGAACCGCAGATAATGACGCTGGTTCTCAGCGCGAGCCTGGAGCCGGTCCGCTTCGCCCGCGCGGTTGAGGCCGGAGCCGCCGGCGTGCTTCACAAGACCACCCCAGTGCAGGAGATAGTCGCCGCCGTACGACGGCTCAAGGCCGGGAATGCGCTGCTCTCGCCGGACGAAGTCCTCGAGATGTTGCGTGTGATTAGCCGCGAGCGCCAGGAGAGGCAAGAGGCGCTGCAGGCCATCGAGAGGCTCACCCCCAGGGAAATGGAGGTGCTCCAGGGCCTCGCCGAGGGTCTGGAGAGCAGGGAGATAGCCGAGAAGATGAACATCACCGTTGAGACCGAGCGCACGCACATGGTGAACATCCTCCACAAGCTCGGCGTGCACTCGCGGCTGCAGGCCCTGGTCTTCGCGGCGCGCCAAGGCCTCGTCCAGATAAGATAGCAGCTTCCTCGGGCGCGACATCGTGGGATCCCTGGCGCTCGAAGTGATGCCGACCACTTGTCGATCACGCGGGGTCTAGCCCAAACGGGCTAGTAAAAGATACCCCATATGGGTGATGCGGGGCATCCCCGCAAAGGGCTATCATCGACGCATGAACGTCACGCGAGTATTGGTCGCCTGCGAGCTACAGTCCTACCGCCAATCCTTTGCGGCTATCTTCCGGGAGCTCCGTCCTGACGTCGAAGTCTTCGAGGTGGAGGCTGAGGACCTCGACCGGGAGGTGGAGCGCCTTGGCCCCGACCTGGTTGTGTGCAGTCGGCTCACAGCCAGGGTCGAGGACCGCGCCCCGAGCTGGGTCGAGCTCTACCCGAACTTCGAGGCTCACTCTGTGGTCAGCGTGTTGGGAGAGCGCTCGACCGTCGAGGAGATACAGCTCTCCGACCTGCTCTCGATAATAGACAGGACGGAACGATCGCCTCACCCCGGCTAGTCAGGACGACTTTATCCTCAAGGTGAGGGGTCGGAGAGCTCCCTGAGCAGGGCCTTGAGCTTGGGGCCGAGGTCTTCGAGCTCGTCCGCGGTGCACTGGACGTGGAGGTGTATTCTCACCGGTGGGTCCTCGCCCACCTCCACGGTCGTCGAGACGGCAGGCTCCGGAACCTCATCTACTTCAAGGGGAGATCCATTCTCCAAAGCGAAGTCTTCGGGCTCGATCTCTTCGTCGAAGGTCGC